>CAMCQW010000257.1 GCA_945877045.1 Chryseobacterium gleum | reverse complement strand
ATTGAAAAAGAGTTTGAATTTATTAAAACTGAAGATTATATAACAAAAGAGCCTATTATTAAAGTTTCAGCAGGAATTAAATCCGTTGAACTCTTCTTATTTCCAAATGGCTTACATTTCTTTAGTATTGAACTCTATACTCCTGTTCTGAGCTTATCGGAAATTTCAGAATTAACGAATTGCGCACGGGAATTTAATAAAGATGTAATTATTGACGGAGAAACAATAAAATGGGTGAATTGGATTGAAAAAAACTGTTTGAACAACATAAAAATAAGTTCAAAACCAACTGAAGCAATAGTCAGTGTTGATGAATTTTCAGGTTCGAAATTTAAATTATTTACAGTAGTAGATTTAGTAAACAGTGATGAAATTATATCTCCTGAAGTTATCAGTGAACTACTTTTTGATATTGGAACTGTTTCCCGTATTAATACTGCAAAAGGAAACGAGCAGCAATCACCTAGCTTAGCTTATTATGATGAGCTAATGACTGATAAAATAGATGTATTTCAAAATTATGCGATGTTACCATTGTTTGATTCCTTTACCACAGTTGGCTATTATTTATTAAACGGTAATCAGCACCAACAGAAAGGACAATACAATACTTTTTCTAATATGTACTTTAGAATTTACTTATATAACCTGTTCTTAAAATACAATTTGTTTCGCTATAATTCTAAAATAAATGCTGATTCCGTTAAAACTAGAGATGAATTTGAGGGATTTTTGAATACCTATAATATCAGTCATATTTCCTACAATTTCTTACCTAACCTAATCTATCATGGCTTACGAAAAAGCCTGCAAATTGACAATGAATTAAAACAATTTCAAGATCGCATCAATCGTATTTCTCAAGCGATTCAAGAAAAACAACAAAAACGCACAAATTTATTACTTGGGGCTGTCAGTGTTCTGGCTTCCATAAGTAGCGTTGAACCCGTCTTTGGTTTTATGGAAAATACTCGGGATTCCTTAAAATGGGGCAAGTTTGAGTTTTATTTCTTAGTTTCCACCCTTCTCATTTTATTGGTAATACCGCTTATTGCATATTTATTTCCTGACAAGAAAAGAAAATTTTTGAATAAATGGAAAAATCGAAAGTGACTGAGATTTCTATTGATCAAGCTTTTTATCTTTTGAAACATTTCCATGGAATTAAGCCGACAGATCGAATAAAATGGTTTGGAATTGGGAAGAACGCAATTGAAATTCAAGCGCAGGTAAATACGGTAGGATCTAAATTCGATCCCTCCTTTTGTGATTCACCCTTTAAAATTGGTGAAAAAATTAAATTAGGTAAATTGATTGAGACGATAGAGCAATCCAATGGAAGAAAAGCCGAAGTATTTGAATTTACACAAATTACAGGTGAAGAAAATGTTGTTCCAATTTTTGAATTAAGTGAAACTGAAAAATTACATATTCATGCTGAAAAGCGGGGCGATTTTGAGGCTAAAGTCTTTACTACGGAACGTAAATTTTATACACACAAACTTACCGTAATTTTTACTACTTCAAATGAATTAATCACTTGTTTTCCTGGTGGATATGCCCCTGCATTTGTTTCAGATTGGATGTCAGACCGTGAGAAAACTCTTTCTAAAAGTTTCTGGGATCAGCATCTATTCAAAAAATATAATTAGTAAGGGTTTAAAGTATCTATTTAAGTAATCCTTATTTCATTTACAAAAAATCAAGTCTCGATTTTACTTCAATCTTTCTTTTTCGGCGTAAAGAAATGCCAAGTAACCATCTGTTTTTGAATTAGATGACTGAAGTTCATGTGGTCAATAACTCCTTTTTGATCCGCTAAAAAAACAAAGTAGCTAGATTTTCTGGTCATAAAACGAAAGTGGAACAACTCCATCAATGCATAAGATGCGGCAACACTAATTTCTTCAAATGGCGCTTCATTACTAAACCCTTTTCCTTCCATTATTTGCATACATCCTTTTTTCAAATCCTCCAGTATTATTGGGTCTTGACTTTTTGGTTGCTTAAAAGCATCGGATTCGCGATAAAGATCTGGCCCAATTTCTAGATAATTAGCTGCTTTAGTATAGATATATGGGAACATAGCATCGAGCGCCAGCAACTGCAAATCATCAGACCAAGCATCCATTAATGTATCAAGAGAATCGCTCATAGTAGAATGTGAATTAAGAATTATACTTAAAGATAAGAAAAAAGCAATTCTAAGGGAACTTGGATTGGCTAATTATTGAAAAATTATTCCTTGTGCTAAATTCTTTGGGCAAATTCGAGCAGTATCGTTTTCTATTTTAACCTTTAATTGCTTTATCACCTTTGTTTGTTGAATGAGACAGGTGTAATTTAAGATTTTATACCTTCCCTCTACTTTCATTCCTGACAACTTCATATCAAAACCATAATCAATTTTTTTCAATAATGCTTCCAATTCAGAAAAAGTAAATTTTTGTTTAGTTTTCGCATCTAAGAGCCCCACCATTCTATTTGTTTGACCAGTTTTATAGTATGCATTAAACATTCGCCCAATATCTACAGATTTCATCATGACAGGATTTGACATTGGTTTATTTAATGAATCTTTCACATCAATTTGTGTAACTTGAAAAATTTCCTTTTTCTTCAAAACGACTTGTTTATTTTCAAGCGTATTTGAATCACAAGAAAAAAGAATCGTAATTCCAATAAATGCGAATGCCAGTAAGTTGATCTGTCTTTTCATTGATTGAATCATAAGAAAAAAAATATTTATTTAAACTTTGTTTAATAGTGATTATTAAGTTCTTATATTCATTAAGTTATGTATAATGAACGCTCACTCCAGTGCAACCTGGATATCGTTCTTTGCAAAAAATAGCAGCTTGATTTGGTGAATTTGCAACAAATGAATCTTGCATTTGCCTACCTTTTAAATTGAATTTAACGATATAAGTTTTCATAGTGTTTGTTTTTTAAATTTTTAATATTTGAGAATAATAATACTTTACTAAAATAACTATAAAAACCTCAGCTTTCATCGGAAA
>CAMCQW010000256.1 GCA_945877045.1 Chryseobacterium gleum | reverse complement strand
GCTACATGTAGGATGGCATAACAATTGGCTAATAGGATAATCAACAAAATAAGAGCATAAGACAATTTTGTTAAATTGAAAACTGACATTGTGTCGCAACAAAATAAACAGCAAAACAAAGAATGAGTAATAATTTTGAGAATGACTTTTTTGGATTTAGTGGCATCGAAAACGATGCTGAATTCATCCCATTAATTACCGCAGAAGAAGAAGATTCTGTAAACAAACAAATTTTTCCAAGTGAGCTTCCTATCTTACCCTTAAGAAATAACGTACTTTTTCCTGGAGTTGTCATCCCAATTACGGTTGGTCGTGATAAATCAATTCGATTAATTCAAGATGCCAACAAGGGAAATAAAATTATTGGAGTCGTTTCCCAAAAAAATCAAGATGAAGAATCTCCCTCCTTTGCTGATTTACATGAAATTGGAACCGTAGCACAAATCATCCGCTTACTAAAAATGCCAGACGGAAGTTCAACTGTCATCATCCAAGGAAAAAGACGATTTGAAATTGAAAGTGCGCTGCAAACAGAGCCTTACATGCGTGCAACCGTTAAGATCTTGCATGAAAAACCAATTGATAAAAAAAATAAAGAATTGACTATCATGTTCAAGACCATTAAAGAATTGGCCTTGCAAATTATACGAGACAGTCCAAATATCCCATCTGAAGCACAATTTGCAATTGGAAACATCGACAGCCCAACCTTTTTGGTAAATTTCATCTCTTCGAATATGAATGCTGATGTCTCCAAAAAACAAGAAATGCTTGCCGAAATGGACATGGAAAAAAGGGTGATGATGGTACTTGAGCACCTGACCCTAGAAGTTCAAATGCTCGAAATGAAAAACGAAATCCAGAATCGTGTCAAAAAAGACTTGGATCGTCAACAAAGAGAGTTTTTCTTACATCAGCAAATGCGAACCATTCAAGATGAATTAGGAGATAACCCGCAAGAACAAGACATCGTAGAATTACGTGAAAGAGGATCGAAAAAGAAATGGTCTGAATCGGTTGCAAAAACTTTTTACAAAGAGTTAGATAAACTGCAACGGATGAACCCGCAAGGAGCTGAATACACTGTTCAGCTAAACTTTTTAGATTTATTATTGGATTTACCGTGGAATAGTTACACGAAAGACAATTTAGATCTGAAACGTGCTAAAAAAATACTGGAACGTGACCATTTTGGCTTAGAAAAAGTAAAAGAACGCATCTTGGAGTACCTTGCCGTATTAAAATTACGTGGCAACATGAAATCTCCCATTCTGTGCTTTTATGGCCCTCCAGGGGTGGGAAAAACATCTTTAGGGAAGTCGATTGCTGAAGCGCTGGGACGCAAATACGTGCGAATGTCACTTGGCGGCGTACACGATGAAGCGGAAATTCGCGGCCATCGAAAAACATACATTGGAGCGATGCCAGGTAGAATCATCCAAAATATTAAGAAAGCAGAAAGTGCCAATCCTGTTTTTGTATTGGATGAAATCGATAAATTAGGTCGCAGCAACCATGGCGATCCTTCTTCAGCCCTTCTTGAAGTCTTAGATCCTGAGCAAAATATCGCTTTTTACGATAATTACGTTGAATCTGAATTCGATTTATCAAAAGTACTTTTCATTGCAACAGCGAACAGTTTAGCGGAAGTGCAAGGTCCTTTACGAGACAGAATGGAAATTATTGAAGTTAACGGGTATACCATCGAAGAGAAAATTGAAATTGCTAAACGTCACTTAATCGGCAAGCAAATTGCTGAACATGGCATCCAAAAGAAAGATATTTCCATCGATAATAAACTACTGGAAAAACTAATTGAAGAGCATACCAATGAATCCGGTGTTAGAAGCCTCGATAAACTAATGGCCAAATTAGTGCGAAGTAGAGCACTTCAGATTGCCAGTGATGAAGAATTCACCCCAAAGATCACAGAAGAAGATTTATTTAAGTTTTTAGGGGCTGGCCGATCACGAACAAAGTACGCAAACAACAAAGTCGCTGGTGTAGTTACCGGACTTGCTTGGACAAGCGTTGGAGGTGATATTTTGTTTATTGAATCTTCCTTGACACAAGGGAAAGGTAAATTAACCCTTACGGGAAACCTTGGAGATGTCATGAAAGAAAGTGCCATCATTGCACTCGAATTTTTAAAAGCACATAGCCAATGGATCGGACTTTCCCAAGAAGTTTTCGATCACTATAATGTACACGTCCATGTGCCTGAAGGGGCCACGCCAAAAGACGGTCCGAGTGCTGGAATAACCATGTTATGTTCATTAGCTTCCTTGTTTTCTCAATTAAAAGTTAAAAAAGGACTCGCTATGACAGGAGAAATAACATTACGAGGTGATGTACTTCCTGTTGGGGGAATAAAGGAAAAAATATTAGCCGCTCGACGGGCTGGTATTAAAGAGTTAATTCTTTGCTCCAAAAACAAGCAGGATGTAGATGAAATTAAAGCTGATTATATAAAAGGTTTAACTATTCATTATGTGGATACTATGAAAGAAGTGATTGATTTAGCCTTGACAAAAGAAAAAGTATTGGATCCGATTAATTTAGTTATCCCAAGTAAATCTTAGTCCCAATCGGTGTTTTCGTTATCGAACTCATCCATTAATTTTTTCCAATTATAGGTGGGATCTGTGGTGTCGATTAGTATGTCCTTGTATTCAGCTGACGTAATTTCATAATGCAGAATTTCTTCTCCTGTATACAGTTCAATTGCTTCAATAAGTACTTTTTCTTCCGGACTACAAAATGACAAAGCTTGGCCATTAGCTTCTCCTCTACCCGTTCTTCCACAGCGGTGCACATAATTTTCTGGATTTTCCGGGATGTCATAATTTATTACGTAATCCATATCGGGGATATCAATTCCTCTGCAAGCAACATCCGTAGTAATTAGCACCCTACTTTCCCCTTTTCGAAAACGCTCTAAAATATCAAAACGCTTATCTTGCTCAATTCCTCCATGCAGTGCTTCTGTAACAATTTCAACACGTTGCATAGCTGCCACAAC
>CAMCQW010000255.1 GCA_945877045.1 Chryseobacterium gleum | reverse complement strand
CGTACGAGTCAATTGGATTCCTTGCGCCAATCCTTGTTCTTGTATTGAGATTACTTCAAGGTTTAGCCTTAGGTGGCGAATACGGAGGTGCAGCTACCTATGTGGCAGAACATTCGCCATTAAACAAAAGAGGTTTCATGACTTCGTGGATTCAAACCACCGCAACAATTGGATTATTTGTATCACTACTCGTCATAATGGGTACAAGAAGTATCTTAAGTACCGAAGCATTCAACGACTGGGGTTGGCGCGTACCTTTTTGGGTTTCTATCTTCCTCGTGATTCTTTCGTACTTCATTCGTAAAAAAATGGAGGAATCTCCGGTTTTTGAGAAGGCAAAAGCAGCAGGAAATATCGCGAAAAATCCCATAAAAGAAAGTTTCGGGAAAAAGCAAAATTTTAAATTTGTCTTATTGGCCTTATTTGGCGCAACAATGGGCCAGGGAGTTGTTTGGTATACTGGGCAATTCTACGCCATGAGTTTCATGGAAAAGACCATGAATGTCGATAAAGAACAAGTGGACAGCTTGCTATTTATTGCGCTTATTTGTGGAACACCTTTCTTTGTCTTTTTTGGTTGGCTAAGTGATAAAATTGGACGGAAATGGATCATGATGGCGGGCATGTTATTCGCTATTTTAGCGTATCGTCCAATTTATGAATCCATGTATCAAACAACCAACCTAGCGAATAAATCAGCGCTAATCATCAATGAAAATAAAACAAGTAGCCTACAAATTACGAAAGGAAAGAACAGCGATTCAATTTATGTAAATACAATAAACTACGCCGATGGAACCGTTCAAACCGTCACGACAAAAATTAAATTAAGCAAGGGAAAGCCATTGATCAAAAATGGAAAACTACAAGCAGAGATTAAAAACAATATCCATATTAACTATCAGGATAAATACTGGTTGATCTTCTTGGTTTTTATCCAAGTTATTTTTGTCACAATGGTCTATGGCCCAATTGCAGCATTTTTGGTGGAATTATTCCCAACAAAAATTAGATATACATCAATGAGCTTACCCTATCACATTGGAAATGGTGTTTTTGGAGGTTTGTTGCCAGCAGTTGCCACCTATTTAGTAACCAATGCAAAAGATGCTGGCAATCCTCAATGGTATTTACAAGGATTGTGGTATCCGATAGGTGTGGCTTCAATTTGCCTGATCATTGGTGTAATTTACATAAGTTCAACATCAAAAAACATAGACGATTAATATGAACCTAGTAAAACGAATCTTAGGAATATTTTGGTGGATCCTTGCCGTTCTTGTCGCTTACTATGGGATTACAGCGCTTGGAATTCCAAAGTTTACAAGCAATAAGCAAGAAGACTTAGTCTTTGGGATAATTGTATGTTTTGTCTTACTTCCAATTGTGGTAATTGGCCTCTTGATATTTGGAAAATACTCCCTACAAGGCGAATACGACGACGATAAAAACTAGTTTTTAGTTAATCGTAATTCCCACCGGACAATGATCCGAACCGAGGATGTCATTGTAAATTTCAGTGGCAGAAATACGATTGAGAAAAGCTTCCGATGCAAGAAAATAATCGATTCTCCAGCCAACATTTTTTTCACGAGCTCCGGCGCGGTAACTCCACCAGGAATACTTCGCTTGATCCGGATTGAAATAGCGGAAGGTATCCACCAAACCAGCTTCAACAAATCGATTCATTCCATCAATTTCTTCCTGCATATAACCAGCCGCCTTGTTATAATTTTCCTTCGGACGCGCTAAATCAATGGCTTGGTGCGCAACGTTTAGGTCACCACAGATAATAACAGGCTTCGTTTCTTCACATTTTTTTAGATAAGCCAGAAAATCAGCATCCCATTGTTGACGATAAGGTAATCTTGCTAATTCACTTCCTGAATTTGGGACATATACGCACACTAAAAAGAAATCATCAAATTCAGCTTTCACAATTCTTCCTTCGTGATCGTGTTCATCCGTCCCCATTCCATATTCAACCGAGATGGGTGCTTTTTTACTTAAGATCGCAGTACCGGAATAACCTTTTTTCTCCGCTTGGTTAGCAAACACATGATAACCGGACAAGTCCGCAACAGCAATTGCCACCTGTTCAGCATCTGCTTTCGTTTCTTGTAAACAAATAACATCAGGCGAAATGGTTTGCATATCCTGAATAAAATTTTTCGATACTATGGCGCGGATCCCATTCACATTAAACGATATAATTTTCATTGATTTTTATTTTAGGTTTACCAATTCAAAATGTTTTACACTGTTAATTTTTATCAATTAATTTTCCTTTACCATACTCGTGCTTACTAATTGCTGTTGGTAATCCATAGTACCAAATATCACCAATGCCATTGATTTCCACTTTTAATTTACAATTGTTAGCATTTATTTTTTGAATGGTGGAAGAACTGGAAATGAAATTGATTGAATCTCTCACTTGAAGATCTCGTGCCTCCACAAAACCATTTCCCAATAATTGATAATTGGCGGTATTCGTTTTTCCACGAAGCACCAAATCGCCCCAACCATTGGTAAGATCTGTTCGAATATCCAAGGCGTTGACCAACAAGTCCATCGACCCACCGCCATCACGAAGCGTTACCGTTAAGTAATTGACATTTAAAGTATCTGCACAGCTTAATGTTTCTGTTCCTTCAAATAAAATATTGACAAGAGAGGTGAAGTGAATTTCAACCTCCACCACTTCATACTTTCTAAAAAAATTACATTTATTATTGTTACTAATCGATACTAGCCCGTCTTCACCTTGAACATTTATCAAACCGATCAAATTCTCTCCACCTTTAATCACAATCTTATTGGTGGAATCTTGAATTAATTTATAGGAAATATGTTCTTTCAAAAACAAGCGATTAAAACTACCGAGTTGAATTTCTTTCACTGCAAACGAACCTGATGTTTTCCAACAAGGACGTTCACTCGCTTTTCGACACGAAATCAAAACCAATAGCAGTAAGAAGGGCCAAATAGACCTTTTTATTTTTTCCATGTTTTAAACGTATAACCAAGTCCAA
>CAMCQW010000254.1 GCA_945877045.1 Chryseobacterium gleum | reverse complement strand
TCAGAAACATCTGCACCCCAAGCAACAGTATAGCCATTTGATAATGCATTTTCTACGGTTGCCATCAGGTCATTTAATTCTACATTGTATGAATCTCCCCAATTGTAATTATCAGGAATAGCTAATTGACATTTTGAATAAAGCGAATGATTCGTAAATGAAGTCAATGAAACATAGTCATCCATGATTAATCCGATCGATAGGGCATAGGATTGTGGGGTATACTTTTTTCCTTTGAATTCAAACTCTTTGATGTCTTTGCCTAAATAAGCATCTAATATTCCTGAAATGGCAGGTTTCCAATTTGAACTAATTCCATTACTAGATGACGTTCCAAATTTAAAGAGCCCCTGTACCGCACCATTCAATACCTCGAAAAATTCAGCATGGTCATAAGACTCTGAATTAACTAATCCATTATACACATCAAACGGTACAATTCCATGGTTGCGAATCACCCAAGGAATATCATGAAATGCCCCTCCTTCTGAGAAATTAATTTTACCATCCATACGGATGAATTTGTCTGCTTTATTTTCATATGATTTTCGAACAACAAACATTTCAGATAATGCATCGGGATTTTTATTCCCTTTTCTTATTAGTTCTGATTCGAAAAAAGACAATGCGGAAAAACTCCAGCATGTTCCGGTTCTTCCTTGACTTTGAACAGGTGTAGCATCTAGATGAGCTACTTTGGAGAATTTGTAATCACTACCTTCAACATTAGTAATGTTTTGTCCAATAGTAACTAAACTTAGTACTAGGGAAATAGATAAAAATAAATGTTTCATACTATAAATTAATGTAAGATCCAGACATTAAGTCCTTCTTGAATGGCTTTAGATTTTAAAAGATTAACGGATTCTTCCGAAAAACCACCGCCGATTGATACCCTGTATAAATTACCACCGGGTAAAATGCTAGCATCATACCCTTTCGATTTTAGTTTGCTAACTAATAAATTTGCGTTGTTTAGATTTGAAAAACTTCCTGCAATGCAATTATAGGTGGAGGGGTTTAAATTTATTATTTCAATTTGTTTCTCCGGATTATCCAAAATTGGTTCTACGATTTTTATAGGCACTACTTCCTGCTCTTTACGAACAGTAAACGAAGTTTCTTCATCGTATTGATAGTACCAAAAATCGGATGATAAATCTACCTGCTTATACTGTTCCTCTATTGAAGAAGAATTTGTAGTCAACTTATCCTTTTGTGATTTTAAAGGGATTTTGATGTAATTAATTTTATTCGCTTTATGAAAAGGATTTAAATCATGGATCGAAATCATTTTAGAAGACAAAACATTTGTTTTCAAGGGGATCCATAAGGAATAAAAAGCAATTGGTAGCAGGCATGCTGCAGCTGCGTATTTCCAAAACTGATTTTTTCCTTGATCAACTTTCTCTTCTTCTATAATTGTTTCCGCTGGAACAAATTGAACACTGCCTAAACCATAAGAAGACATTAAAAAATTAAAAAAACGATCTTGTTCGAATACTAATAATCCTTCTTGATTTCGTTGAAAGGTCCCTACTTTATGAATAGTAATCTTTTTCCCTTCTTTTAGTGCCGCCTGATATTCACTAACTTTACGTATGATTTCATTGCTTGCATCAGCATAAGAAATATTATTCACACTTGAAATTTCTGTCGTTAATAATCCATCATTATTTAAAAGCTGGATATTGAAAAGCAATTGTTTTGAAGGAGGAGACATGATCCCTTTGTCATAATCAATCTTTGAAGGCATTGCTTTTGTAACAAAACCCCCAAATTCAGGAATAATCACACAATCATGTTGAATTATGAGTTGAACGATAATTTCATCAAACGTTTTCATTTGTCAAATATCGTAAAAAAATATCAAATTTGAAAGCTTAGAGTAGGCTAATCACAACATGCACATCCGCAGGACTATCAATGTTGGGTGTTTCTATATCCGTTTGTATAATAGTTATCGGATAATTGTAAAACAACCATCGTAATTGCTCTAGCGATTCAGCTTTTTCAATTAGTGTTGACGGTAATTTAGTTATAGAAATAAGGTTTTCCATTTTAAAACCATACAATCCGATATGTTTAAGAAATGGAAAGTCTTTTTGTGATGTGTTAGTTGTATTTGGGATAGGACTTCTACTAAAGTACAAAGCCGTATTATTTTCTTTTAGGACAATCTTAATACGATTGGGATTATTTATGTCGTCAATGCTAATTTTGCGAGTTGCAAGTGTAGCAATTTGTACCTTTTCATCCTCAAATGATTGAATCAGTGAATCTAGTTGGCGGTAATCCACGAGGGGCTCATCTCCTTGTATGTTGATCACAACATCAAATTCAGGATGTCTAGTAGCCACCTCCGCACAGCGTTCTGTTCCTGAACAATGAGAAGTATCCGTCAACTCAACATTGCCCCCAAATCGTTTCACTTCATCTACGATTCTTTGATCATCTGTGGCGACAAGCAGCAAGTCTATTTTATCGGATTTACTCGCACCTTCATAAACTCGTTGGATCATAGATTTACCCTTTAAATCTATTAATGGTTTACCAGGAAACCTGGAAGAAGCATAACGAGCGGGAATAATTCCAAGTACTTTCACTAGAATTTCATTTGGATTTGCACCATAAAATTTCTCGGGGGTTGAATATCTCCCGGTCGGGTGGTGTATTCAGCATTTAAAATATTATTAGCGATAAGACCTATTCGATATTGATCATTGATTTTATAACCAAATCGAACATCAAAAACCAGATTACCTTTATTATATTGTTGGCGATAGGCCGTTAATCCCGGAAGGATATATACCTCAGATGTTAAAGAAGGGTCTAAATCATCTTCAAAAGTTCGGTCAATGTTTCTCATGAAACTTGAGTATCGGCAGGAAAAACCAAGGCTAATTTTTTTGTAATTTGCTTCAATATCTGCTTTTGCTAAATGCTTGAATCGATATTTTAGCATATTAGTAGTTGAATCTGAGTAATTCGCTACGTATAAAGGATCATTATTTAGTGAGATTGGATTCATATAAGTATAACC
>CAMCQW010000253.1 GCA_945877045.1 Chryseobacterium gleum | reverse complement strand
CCATCTAAAGATAGAAATAAATCGCTTAATTCCATCAACTTATATTCATTTACATCCGTTTCGTTAGGAATTTCTTCAATTCCTGCTAAACGAGCTAATAAATTTTTTGATAGGACATCGCTCTGCAAAAAATCCTGTGGCAATTGATCGTACCCCACACCGCATGTGGTAATAGGCTTCTCAAGCTCAAACATCGCATTTTCGTTTGCTCTGCAATACCAATTTCCACCCATACGGGCTACTAAATCTATTTTTTGCTGATCAATCAGTTGATTTTCATCCAAATAGCTTTCGTCAATATGAAATTTGACTACCTCACAAATAATTAGATTGCCAGCGCCTCCGTCCGTGCCTAATTCGATAACTTGGTTCACCTTACACTCAAATTGAACAGGCGATTCCTTCACCCTGTAGGGTTTCACTAAATCAGAAGGAATTGGCGTTAAACCAGACTTTACAAATTCACTTTCACCTGCAGGATAGGGAGAACTCGCTAAACTCATTTGCTCCACGATGTCAAAATTAACGACATTTATAACTACTTCTGGATGGGCTTTTACATTGTTGTAGGTATCTTTAGTGGTATTTGTTCGTCCACTTCGAGCAGGAGAAAAAATTAAAATAGGTGGATTGGCACTAAAGACATTAAAGAAGCTAAATGGTGCCAAATTTGCCTGACCATTTCCATCAATTGTAGACGCAAATGCTATAGGTCTAGGTCCTATTGCACCTAATAAATAGTGATGCATTTTTGCAACGGTAAGTTCTTTTGGGGTAAAAGAAATCATATAGCTGAATTGTAAATCAAAAGTAGCTAAAAATCTATCGGACATTTCCTTCTTTGAAAATAAATTATACACAAATTAACTGTTTTTTGCCCTAAAAATATATCTTTGGTATTCTTAAATAGGTATTTAATGAGACATTTTATCCTTCTTTTCTTCCTCTTATTTTTTGTTGGCAGCAGCATGCTGTATGCTCAAAATAAAAAGGATAGTAATGGGCTTAAACAAGGAAAGTGGGTTTATTTGGGCGCTGATAGAATATTATCTGGATATGGAGCAACTACTAAAATTGAAGAAGGAAATTATACCAATGGAAGAAAAACAGGAGAGTGGATTAAATATCATTTCGATGGTAAAACAATAAAATTAAAAGGCAATTATGTAAATAATCGTCCCGAAGGAAATTATACACGCTATTATTCAAATGGAGTAACTCGTGAAAAAGGAAGCTTTAATAATAATGAATATAAAGGGGAACTTGTTCGCTATCACAAAAATGGCCAAGAAGCCTACAGGGCACAATTTAATGACAAAGGAGAAGAAATGGGCTTGGTAAAACATTACTATAAAAATGGTCAAGTTGAAATGGAGTACACTAAGATAGATGGTAAATTATCAGATAAAATAACGACGTATTTTAAAAATGGTAAGGTTAAATCGGTACAGCTTGTTCAAGCTGGAAAGTTGGGAAAGAAAACGAAAAATACCGTTGAAAAAAAATTCAATGATGAGAAAGTATACAAAGATGAAAATCCTCCCAAAACAATTAATCCAAAGACAAAAGGTGTTCGTTTTATTCCTTCAGGTTATAATACTATTTATAACGAAAACGATGAAATTTGGCAAGATGGAAATTTTAAAGATGGACAATTATACGATGGAAAAGTATATGTATACGGAAGCAACGGTCTTTTGATTAAAATAAAAGTATTTAAAGAAGGAAAATTCCATTCCTTAGGACAATTATAATAGTGGTAATATGAAAGCATATGTTTTTCCTGGGCAAGGAGCCCAATTTAGTGGAATGGGGAAAGAACTTTTTGAGCAATCTTCCCTTGCTCGTGAGTTGTTTGAGGTTTCGAATGATATCTTAGGATTTGATATTCAAAAAATTATGTTTGAGGGAACTGAGGATGAATTAAAACAGACCAAGGTAACGCAGCCTGCAATCTTTATTCATTCTACCATTTTAGCGGCCTGTCTAGGTGATTCTTTTACTCCAAGTATGGTTGCTGGCCATTCCTTGGGGGAATTTTCAGCCTTAGTTGCCAATAAAACCTTGCGCTTTGAAGATGGTCTCTCACTCGTTTATAAAAGAGCTTTGGCCATGCAAAAAGCATGCGATTTGGAGCAATCTACTATGGCCGCCATTCTTGGCTTAGAAGACCATATTGTGGAAGAAATTTGCGCAACAATTGATGGGGTAGTGGTGCCAGCAAATTATAATTGCCCGGGACAATTAGTGATTTCTGGTTCAATAGACGCTGTACAACAAGCTTGTGAGCAATTAACGCTCGCCGGAGCCAAACGTGCGCTTGTTTTACAAGTTGGGGGTGCATTTCATTCGCCATTAATGGAGCCTGCTCGAGAGGAATTGGCTGCCGCGATAGAGAGCACTAATTTCTCAAATCCGATTTGCCCTATTTATCAAAATGTTTCGGGGCGCCCAGTGGCACTTCCTGAAGAAATAAAGAAAAATTTAGTACTGCAGTTAACTGCGCCTGTTAAATGGACGCAGATTATGCAAAACATGCTTGCTGACGGGGTAAGTGAAGTGATCGAAGTAGGACCAGGCAAAGTTTTACAAGGCTTATTTAAAAAAATAGACCGCGAATTAATCACTTCATCTGCTACAATTATTCATTGATTTTATGGATTTTTTATGGTTAAATCATCTACTAATAGAACCTTAACTTTATAGCCATGAAATTAATATCTTATATCATTATCTGTTTTCTCTCAAGTACTGCTTTTGGTCAAATTGTGAGCGGTGACATCTTAGGAACCTTGTTTGATCTTAATACAAAAGAACCAATTTTTAATGCGCGTGCTGTTGTGGAAGATAATGGCCGAAAATATCAAGCCTTAACGGAACCTGATGGCCGCTTTCGAATCGTAGGCATTCCTGCGGGAAAGTATTATTTATACATTATCAGCGGAAAGGACACCATGAAAAACATACTCGCTGATGTTCCAATGGAAGCCTATTGTAATCTAGGAGATATTGTATTTGAACGGATTAATGTTTTTAAAACGGTTACTGTAAAATCTGGGGT
>CAMCQW010000252.1 GCA_945877045.1 Chryseobacterium gleum | reverse complement strand
CCTGATTTTTTTGTTTTAGATACCCAGTTGCATAATACATTTCCCTTTGTTCATTTCGAAGCGAATCATTTTAAATTTTTTTCGACGGCTAGTCCTAATTGGTTTTTGCTTTATAAAAAGTTTACATCTATGGTTCTTAATCAAAATGGAAAATTAAATTTTTACCATATTGGAGGCTCCCACGTTCAGGCGGATTTATATACGCATGACATCAGAACCTATTTACAGAGCCATTGGAATGGTCTGCCTGGTGAAAGGGGTTTCGTTTTTCCATTCTCCCTCACCAATACCAATAACCCAGCAAATTATAAATTCACATCAAGCAATTTATGGACCTATTATAGAAATGTAACCAAGGTAAATCCTACCCTTGAATTTGGATTATTAGGTGCAGTTGTTGGCTGTTCCGACTCTATTCTAGACATTCACTTTAATTATGGAGCTACCCAAGTTCAACCGCCATTCAACCAGATAAAAATCTTTCATGCCAAAGGAGATTTTCCGTTTGAGTTAAGTTTGAATCAATATGATTCTTTAATTATTAAACAAGTACATAATCCAATTGAAGGTTTCACGGAAATTTATTTAAGTATAAATATTCAAGATTTTGACCTTAAAATAGTACGAACTACCCCCATTAAAACTGAATTTCAATTGTCTGCTTTCCAACTTAAGAATGAATTTCCAGGTATAGCATACAATGCTATTGGAATCAATGGTGCAGCCGTTTGGAATTATTTAGACTGCCCTAATTTTGAGGAACAACTTCGAGAATCCCCACCTGATTTTTTTGCTTTTTCTATTGGGACCAATGACGCTAATGTGCCTTACGCTGATTTCAATCCAGAGCAATATAAAACCAACTTGGAACTACTCATTAATAAAGTGCTTAAAATAAATCCAAATTGTGCGATATTGATGACGGTTCCCAACGATTCTTATTATCACCGGTCTAGTCTAAATAGAAATATAGAAAGACAACGTGAGGTAATTATTGAACTGGCTCAACAATTCCAATGTCCCATTTGGGATTTTTATGGCATTATGGGTGAATTGGGATCGTCTAAAACCTGGTTTCGCTCTGGGCTCATGCGCGACGACTTGGTTCATTTTACAGCCAAAGGATATCATTTGAAAGGAGATCTTTATTTTGATGCATTTTTAAAATGGTTATCTCAAATGGACGCTTTGTCTGATAATAATAAATAGGGCATGTTAAAAGATTTATTTTCTTTCAATTATGGTTCAGAGTATGCGATTGGTTTCACCCAGTTGAATTTTTGGATTCTCTTTCTCTTTGCTATGATTGGTTTGGCCATTTGGGGTAAAAAACCTCTAATGAAGACTATTTTTTTTACAGCGATTAGCTTGTTTTTTTATTTTAAAACCTCTGGAGTTTCTGTTGTCATTCTTCTTTTCTCTATGGGTATTAATTATTTTTCTGCACGCTGGATTCATTCAGCTAAGTCAGTAAAATATAGACAAATCACTTTGGTTTTCGCAGTGGCATTAAACTTATTGGTTTTGGCCTATTTTAAATATGCTTTTTTCTTTACAGAATCCTTTAATGCCATGTTCCAAACAGACTTTAAAGCCCTGAATTACTTTGCTCAATGGAGCAGTGGTTTTACTGGGAAAGGTTCTTTGGCAGATCAAATATTGGTGCCTGCAGGTGTCTCTTTCTTCACTTTTCAGAGTATCAGCTATGTGGTCGATGTTCATCGAAAAGACATCAAACCCGTTCATAATTTTTTTGAATATTCCTTTTTCATTACTTTTTTTCCTCATATTCTGATGGGGCCAATTGCTCGGGCCAAAGACTTCATCCCTCAAATCAGACAGCCTCATACCTTAAGTCAAAATGAGTTTAGTGAGGCGTTGGTCATGATCCTTAGAGGTTTCATTAAAAAGTTAGTTTTGGCCGATTACATCGCTGTTCACTTTGTGGATAAAGTTACGGATGCCCCTGAGGCTTATCCGGGTTTTGTTGGTATTATAGCCATGTGGGCCTATTCTTTACAAATTTATGGTGACTTTTCGGGATACACAGATATGGCAACGGGTATTGCCCGATTAATGGGTTTTAAGCTATTTCAAAATTTCGATTCGCCATACAAAGCGTTGAATGTTGCCGATTTTTGGAGACGATGGCACCGCTCTTTAGGGGCATGGCTTAAAAATTACCTATACATTCCTTTAGGCGGGAATAAATCAGGGGGTTGGGGAACCTATATTTTAACATTCTGTATCTTTTTATTTCTCGTATTTATCACCCGTTGGTATGGTTTATTCTTCGTTTATTTAGGAGTAACTGTTTTTTACCTTTTGGCTGCTAAATACATTCCAAGTTTCACGAAGTATGTTCACCGCGATCTTAATTTATTGATTACCATGGTGGTTGGCGGATTATGGCATGGCGCCAGTATGAATTTTGTAATTTGGGGAACTATGAATGGTTTGGCCTTAATCCTTTACAATCATTGGAAAAAGATAAGCCCTTACGAGAACAGTACCCGTAAACTGGCCCATATTTGGAAAATATTGCTTACTTTTAATTTCATCACCTTTACTCGAATTTGGTTTATTATGCAGGGAAATAACGAGCCCTTGGCGTTTTTAGAACACGTCTGGAACCATTTCGGATTTGATATAGATACATTTGTAAAGGTGACCTCTACTTTTTTAAGCGTTTTTCTAATTATGGTTCTTGGATTTATAATACACTGGTTACCAGCAAATACCAAAAATGCCATCACCACCCGTTTCGTGAATCTATCTATTTATTTTCAGGTAGTCGTTGTGGCTCTTATTATTTTTATGGTTTACCAAGCTGTTTCAAATGAAACTAGAGGCTTCGTTTATTTTTCTTACTAAGTTGTTTATCCTAAGATTGAAGCTTAGGATAAAACTAAAGCATGCGCTCAATTCCGTCAATCAAAGAATGAATCACTTTGATGTGAATTTCTTGCGCTCTGTCTGCGTATTCGCTATGAGGCGCACGGATTTCTAAGTCGGCTATTTCAGCCAATTTACCGCCATCTTTTCCTGTTAATACAATCGTTTTC
>CAMCQW010000251.1 GCA_945877045.1 Chryseobacterium gleum | reverse complement strand
AGAGATGCATAAATACGCGAGAAGTAAGTTTGTGCCCCCATTCAAAGTAGGAAATAACTTCGCCACGGTGTATCGCTGACACCACAACAATTTCCATGTATACAATCGATTTCAGTAGGTAAACCATCCATGGTCTTTCGAAATTATTATAGATAGACTTTAATAGGATATATGGAGCAACTAAAAAGGCAATTGTTGCCATATCTAAACGGAGTGAATAAATAAACGCCATACAGCTATTTATTATACCAACAGAATCTGGAATTTCTTTATAATGAGTGATGATGAAGATAAGGCGCTGAAGGGTAAAAATAAGCAGCCAAAACAAACAAAATCGGACAATAGGTTTACCAAAAGAAAAAACCGTTTTCATGAGGTAAAGTTACCAAAAGATTAACTTATTGTTACGCTTAGTTGTTTTTACCAAATCATAAGACTAAACATCCCATAAATATGGCGTAAATTTGTCGCTTAATTTAATTAGAAATGAATGACTATAAGAAAATTGAGAGCGCATTAATATCTGTTTTCTACAAAGACAGTCTGGAGGAGCTTGTGCGGGAATTAAACCACCAAAATGTTCGGATTTATTCAACCGGTGGTACATTAACGTTTATTCAAGAGTTGGGCATTGAAGCTATTTCAATAGAAGAAATCACCCATTTCCCTGAAATTCTAGGCGGGCGTGTTAAAACCTTACACCCCGGTGTTTTTGGGGGTATTTTACATAGAAGAAAGAATCCATCAGATGTTGAAACTATAAAAAAGCATAAGATTAGCGCAATTGATTTGGTTGTGGTGGATCTATACCCCTTTGAAGAAGCCGTTCAGTTAAAATTGGGGGAAGAAGAAATTATAGAAAAAATTGACATTGGTGGCATTTCATTAATACGAGCGGCGGCGAAAAACTTTGAAGATGTTACCGTAATTGCTTCTAGAAACCATTATGAACAATTTACATCACTATTTCATGAACAAGAGGGGAAGTTAAGTTTAGAGCAACGGCGTTTATTCGCGGCAGAAGCCTTTAATATTTCTTCCCATTACGACAGTATGATTTATTCGTATTTTGCAGCTGATTCATTCGGTAATTTCAAACAAAGCGTACAGCAAAAAACGGTTCTGCGTTACGGCGAAAATCCACATCAAAAAGGGGTGTTTTTTGGGGATATGAGCCTCTTTTTTGACAAACTATACGGCAAGGAACTTTCCTTTAATAACATTTTGGACATTGATGCGGCAGTAAATTTAATGAGTGAGTTTACAAAAGAAGGCCCCACATTTGCCATATTAAAGCACAACAATCCTTGCGGAGCAGCAACAGCAGAGACAACAGAGCTCGCCTTCTCAAAAGCCCTTGCAACGGATCCATTAAGCGCATTTGGCGGAGTATTAATTAGCAATCGGGGTATTGATATCAGTACTGCAAATAAAATAAACGAGCTGTTTTTCGAAGTATTAATCGCTCCCTCATATGAAGAAGAAGCATTAGTTCTTTTAAAGTCTAATAAAAATAGGATTTTGCTTGTCCAAAAAATAAACGTTTTTCCAAAAACACAATTTAGGACAGCATTAAACGGTATTTTACAACAAGAACGAGATGAAATCTCCGTGTCAGAAGAGATGCTTGAAGTAAAAACAATCCTAGAACCAACTAGACAAGAATTAAAAGACTTGATTTTTGCCAATAAAATAGCAAAGCATACGAAGTCAAATACGATTGTATTAGCGAAAAACCTCACCTTAATTGCTAGTGGAACAGGGCAAACTTCGCGGGTTGATGCCCTTGCGCAAGCAATTCATAAAGCGGCACATTTTGGCTTTGATTTAGCCGGGGCATCCATGGCAAGTGATGCGTTTTTTCCTTTTCCTGATTGTGTGGAAATTGCTTTTAAAGCGGGGATTAATTCTGTCATTCAACCAGGAGGATCTATAAAAGATGGCTTATCAATAGACTTTTGTAATCAAAATAAAATGACCATGGTTTTTTCAGGAATACGACATTTTAAACATTAACTTTGTTTTATTAGAAAAATCCTTTTTTTTGTTTTTCCTTTGCATTAATTACTATAATTCATATTTTACACGAGAACAATGGGGCTATTTAGTTTTTTAACGCAAGAAATTGCTATTGACTTGGGAACTGCCAATACACTAATTATCTGGAATGATAAGGTGGTCGTTGATGAGCCTTCCATTGTTGCGAGAGACATTCAAACCGGAAAAATTGTTGCAATTGGAAAAAAAGCGCAACAAATGCATGGTAAAACCCACAAGTTAATAGAAACGGTGAGGCCATTAAAAGATGGCGTTATTGCTGACTTTCAGAGCGCCGAGCAAATGATTAGGGGCATGATTAAGATGATTAACCCAGGAAGAAGTTTGTTTAATCCTAGTTTGCGTATGGTTATTTGTATTCCTTCGGGTATAACAGAGGTGGAAAAAAGAGCCGTAAGAGATTCGGCGGAACATGCTGGAGCAAAAGAAGTATACCTTATTCATGAGCCCATGGCGGCTGCCATTGGAATAGGTATCGATGTGGAAGAACCAATGGGAAATATGATTATTGATATTGGGGGCGGAACATCTGAAATCGCGGTTATTGCGCTTGGGGGTATTGTTTGCGATAAATCCATTCGTATTGCAGGAGATGATTTCACAAATGATATTGAAGAATATATGCGTCGTCAGCATAATATTTTAGTTGGAGAGCGAACGGCAGAGCAAATTAAAATTGAGGTTGGTTCTGCTCTAATGGAACTGGAAAACCCTCCAAATCCTTATGCTGTTAGGGGAAGGGATTTAATGACTGGGATTCCTAAAGAAATCATTGTTACCTATGACGAAGTGGCTGGCGCTTTAGATAAAACCATATCCAAAATTGAAGAGGCAATCTTAAGTGCATTAGAAATGACTCCGCCGGAATTATCCGCAGACATCTACAAAACAGGAATTTATTTAGCGGGGGGAGGATCAATGCTTAGGGGTTTGGACAAACGTATCTCTGCCAGGACAAAGCTACCCGTTCATATTGCAGAAGATCCGCTAAGGGCCGTTGCAAGAGGCACAAGTATTGC
>CAMCQW010000250.1 GCA_945877045.1 Chryseobacterium gleum | reverse complement strand
CTGCCACATTGGTGGTCAATACCTTGCTTTTTGGCATCCACAAACCAGGTCTTATCCTTGGCAATGTTTGATTCAAAAACAGCAACGGCACCTTTGCCCGATGGTGCACCTTTTAATGGAACTTGATAGGTGAATAATTTTGCATCGGTGGTTGGCAATAATTTTGCAGCCACCAATATTCCCAATTTCCCTGTTACTAGTGCAACTCGTGTCAGTTTGGATTTTAGTTCCTCAAATGCATTTACATGGAGGATCATTTCACCGGGTGCCAAATACGTACCGTCGATTTTTTGTTGAGGCATACCAACGTTACTGCCGTTTACTATACCCCAGTTCCACGGGATTGATGGAAAGGCTTGCATCGATGGGTCACTCATGAATTTATTTCTCAAGGGATGTGGCCCGTCGATTTGTTCATGGTGCATTAATAACATTTGTTTTGATGCTGGCCGGTTTAACATTCTTTCCTTCATATCGCGCGTAATGCCAAATAGGTCACTATAATAATTGGCGGTTGCTTGCAACGAAAGGGCAATATTTGCCCCCAATAGTGGCGAATCAAAAGCCGTGAAACTTTTCACACAATAGGTTTGCGTATCATTCTCTAACATGGTTAAGGCACGTTTTCCAATCAAACCACCCATACTTACACCAACAACATGTAACTCATTTCCGCATAGTCGGTTACTTATATTCTTTAAACATTGATAAACTAAGAGTGCGTTGTTTTCAATTAAATCTGCGCCATCCCAAAAATCAATATAAATGATATCGAATCCAGAGTCTCGATACTGATTTAAAATTTTTGGTGCATTCTCTATAGATCTCCACGGTTCCCATTTCTTTGAATCCACATTCCATTGTTGACCTTTGAGTAGATCAAGGTATCCCATATTTCCGCATTTGCCATCCCTACACCCAGTTGGATTGTTTCGATATCCAAAATCAATTCCTTCAATAAACACTATAGGATTTTCTATACAAGTGTGAGCTCTCTGGGAAGATTTATCTTTACCAAAATGAACGGTCAAATTTGCACCAACTGTGATATTTGCACCCTCGCCTGATTTCGCATTGGTAAATACTTGAAACGTTTGTAAGTTGCTATTATCTAAAAGCACCTTCCAATTTGGTAGAGTGTTTGAAGAATTAAATTGAATCCAACTCACGAATTTTCTTCTTGCATTTGGCGTAGGATAATAAGTGCTCGACAGCTGAAATCTATCGCTACTAGCTGATGCTTCTAGGAAAAATCGACAATCGTTCAATCCGGGTTTTAAACCCACTATTTGAGAAAAGCCGTCAGACAACAAATTGATAGGTTGTCCGTTGATTTCCATAGAATATCGAACAGAGGTGTCTGTAGGTCGGTTTGAAATAATAAACCGCTTATCAAGTATTACATAGTGACATTCTGGGTCAAACTGACCAACCAAGGGAACAAAATAGAAAATGTTGGATTGTTGGAAATCGGTGATTTTCCATGGTCCAGATTTGACGAGATATTGGCTGTCCCCATTAACGGCATAGCCCTGCCCATTCCAAAAACTGTCGCTAAATTCATTTAGATTAAAATCAAAAAGCATCAAGGGGACTACTTTTTTTGATAAGTACTCATTACGCAATTTCATTAATGTATCCCATTGCGTTATGTTTGGCTGGCCCGTTGTTTTACTATATTGGAATATTCTAAAAAGTTCTTCGGCTACGTCTAAGTAATTGGAATCAATTTTTCCGCTGCCACCGAATTGAGACAGTTGGATTTGAGGACAAGCAATATCCTTAATATGAGACACGCCGGAACTTTCGATAGACAATCCTTTAAAAGTGTGTTTGAAGGAGGTCATAAACGTTTGTCCAAACAAACTGAGACCTATCAAGCAAAATAATGGTGTAAGTAGTAATTTCTTCATGCTACGGCCCTCCCATAATAAAAAGCTTGAGATGGGAATAATAATCTGTGTTTACGACCTACGCGGTAGGGTTTTTCTTCCTTTAACCATGTTGGGAGTAATACGCTAGGATTTCGATCAATCCAGCTGAGTTCGCAATACGTTCTGTTTTTCATAATTCATATCGTTAATTGTTCGATACAAATTTGGATTCCATGAAACTTGTAAGCCCGTCGTTTTTCGCCAATTTTATGAGATCTGAAAAAAATAATTTGCGTTTTTCGCAAATCTCTTGGGTGTAAGAGGCGATTTTGTTGTATTAAGCGAAAACAACTTAATTAAAACAGTTATGATCGACACATTTACACAGCTATTACATCAAAAAACGAAACAACAGGGCATGAAAACAGCGACAATTGTTGCAGATATTTTGTGCATTTCGCAAGACGCAGCTTACAGAAGAATTAGAAGTCCTCAAACATTTAAAGCGGACGAATTAATGAAATTGGCAAAGGTTTTTAATATTGACCTTAACACATTGATTCACATGGGAAACAATTGGTTTCAAGGAGAATACAAGTCGATTGATAGCAGTTATTCAATCCATGATTATTACGGAGAGTTAAAATCATACCTTGGAAAGGCGATTGAGCGACCAGGGAGTTTTATATCCTATGGTGCCAAAGAAATCCCATTGTTTTATTATTTCTGGTTTCCAGCTTTAGCGGCATTTAAATCATTTGTATGGAATCGAGATTTTTTGGGCGATTACAAATTACGTAGTGTTCCTTTTCAAGCAAGTTTGATGGACAACGAAAGACAATTTGAATCGTTGAGCAGTCAATACATGAATATTGCGAGCGAAGAAATTTGGAGTTATGAGACATTATATTCAACATTATATCAAATCAAACATTACAAGGAATGTGGCTTGTTTGCCAATGAAAATGAATTTAGAGCAGTACTAGATGAATACGATTTTTTGGTAGATCATATCCACGACCAGGCGGAGAGAGGAAAAAAACTGAATCCTTATTTGCCTCATGCGGTTGGTGCAGACTTTCAATTGTATTTTTCGCCATTAACGAGTAACGACAACACTTTCATCATTAAAACCACGCGGGACAATATCGCTTTTGTAGGATCAAAAATGACGGGTGTTTTAATCAGCGATTGCGAACATTGGGTTAATTCCACACAAAATTGGCTTGAAACCTGTAAAAA
>CAMCQW010000249.1 GCA_945877045.1 Chryseobacterium gleum | reverse complement strand
GATTGAAGAAGAGTTTGACAATATAAATCCAGGAGATGTGACTCCGAATAGCGTATTTCGAGATATGGAGGGTTGGAGCAGTATGCATGCGCTTATTTTTGTTGCATTGATTGATTCAAAGTATGATGTTCTTCTAAATGGAGAAGAATTGAAATCGTGTGTCACCATTAACGATTTATTTGATATTACACGCTTAAAATTAAACGGTGGCGCAGCTAAGGCTTAAACATACTGCTGTAAAAGCAATATATTCTGTCGTTCCTAAGATGGTGTATAAAACGCATGATTATCCTTATTTTTCGGAAGATGAGGCAAAAATGTTTGCTAATACAACAGGTATAATTGAGCGAAGAGTTGCGGCAACTAATGTTACTGCTTCAGATATGTGTTTCAAAGCTGCTCAGACGCTTTTGGAAGATATGAATTGTCATCATGAAATAGATCTATTAGTATTTGTAACGCAATCTCCAGACTATTTTCTACCGGCAAGTGCAGCTATTTTGCAAGATAAATTAGGATTGCCAAAGACTTGTATGGCTTTTGATGTGAATTTAGGATGTTCAGGATACGTTCATGGTTTGCTCCTTGCTAACCGTTATCTGCAAAAGGGTGGATTGAGAAAGGTATTACTTTTAGCTGGTGATAAATCAACCATTTCGACGCATGAACAAGATAAAACAGCCTTTCCTCTTTTTGGAGACGCAGGTTCCGCAACTTTACTGGAATACGATGCCAAAGGAAAAGATTGGTTTTTTGACGCAGGGACGGATGGAAGTGGTGCTGATGCAATTATTATTGAGGCGGGGCATTCTCGAATGCCTTACCAAAGTTTTGATGATCAAGATATTGAGGTGGCACCGGGTGTTGTCCGCTCTAAAAAACATTTGGCAATTGATGGCATGGCGGTATTTAATTTTGCGCTGAAAAATGTCCCTAAGTCGATTAATAATGCACTCGACTTAGCAAAATTAAAAACGGAGCAACTTGATTACCTCGTGTTGCATCAGGCAAATCAATTGATCACAGATAGTATTCGAAAAAAAATGAACTTGCCGAAAGAAAAATGCCCAAGTTCAATTGGTAATTTTGGAAATACAAGTTCTGCCTCTATTCCTTTAACGCTTTGTTCGGAATTAAGTGAAGCGTTAAAAAAGGAACGCTTATGCTTATTGCTTTGCGGCTTTGGTGTCGGTTTTTCTTGGGCTAGCTTACTTTTATCCACTCATAATGTCGCTACAAAATTGTTAGAATATGATTAATCTTAAAGGAAAAACTATTCTGGTAACTGGAGCTTCTGCAGGTATTGGCTCTGCTGTGGCGCAATTGTGCTCGGATTTAGGCGCTAAGGTTTGCATAACGGGTCGAAATATGGATCGCTTAATCGAGGTGTCCAAACAGCTTAGCATCGAGTCAGAACTTTTTCAAGCTGATTTAACATTGGAAAAGGATATAGATGATTTAGTGAAGACCTTGCCATGTATTGATGGTTGGGTGCATTGCGCCGGAATTATTGAACCGTTTCCTATAAAATTCATTCAGTCAAAGCATATAAAATCAATGTTCACTATCAATTTTGATAGCGCCTGTCTTTTATCCTCGAAATTAATGCAGCATAAAAAGGTTAATAATGGATCGTCTTTTGTTTTTATGTCTTCTGTTTCAGCTTCACATCCTTACAATGGCGGTAGTTTATACGCCGCATCCAAAGCTGCTTTAGAATCTTTTTCTCGATCCATCGCCTTAGAGTTTGCCTCAAAAGGGGTTCGTTCGAATTGTATCGCTGCCGCTCTAGTTGAAACCGAGATGTTTGAGAAAACTAAAAATGCGCTTTCGGAAGTAGAACTGTTAGGCATTTTGAGTTCATATCCATTAGGAATTGGAAAACCAATGGATGTCGCAAATGCCGCCGCTTTCCTTTTAAGTAGTCAGGCTTCTTGGATGACAGGTTCTGTGCTGACTTTGGACGGTGGCTTGTTATTAAACAGTAAGAAATAATTCTTTTAATGTATCTTCGTTCAAGATATCCGTCGCATGATTGACTATAGTTTTGTAATTCCAACTTTTAATAATAGTAGCGATCTTCCCTCTATTTGTGAGGATATTGCGCTTGTTTTTAAAGACTTTTCTCATGAAATTATTCTGGTGGATGATGGAAGTACTGATAATACGTGGGAGACAATTCAATCGCTCAGTCAAAACGATAAAACTATTACTGCGTTGCGATTGTCAATGAATTTTGGACAACATCCAGCTACCTTATGTGGGATTCAATTTTCAAAGGGGAAATATGTTATTACCCTAGACGATGACAGGGAAATTCATCCGTGTGAGGCGATGAAAATGATTGAGCATCAAAAAATAACTAGTGCGGCGGTAGTTTATGGTACTTTTCCCTCTGTTGATTCCTTTTTGATTCGTTCCATGAAAACGCTTTACCGATTTGTTTCTCGATTAAATGGTAAAAATAGGGGGCAGGGAAGTAGTTTTCGATTGATAGAGGGCGAACTGGCACGGAAGATTGTTTCTAGTAATCATCAGTTTTCATTTATTGATGAATTGATTCTTTGGTATACTAAGTCCATCGAGTTTGTACCCATTAATCGCAGTGATAATCATTCAACGATTAGCAGATATAAATTACCGGGCTTGATCTTAACCACCATCAATATCATGCTCTTTTCATCGGCGATTCCTCTTCGATTAGTCACTTTTTTTGGCTTTCTGCTGGCGCTGATTAATTTCATTTTTGGAGGATTTATTCTGTATAAGAAATATTTCGGAAAAATTGAAGTCGATGGGTATACTTCGTTAATCGTTAGTATTTTATTCTCAACGGGAATGATCATTACGTGTATTGGAATTATTGCCATGTATTTAAGGCATTTATTGCTAAAAACAAATCAAAAACCATTGTTTCATGTAGCCGAAAAGTCGTGTTAATTCTTGCACAATATGATGTTCGATTGATTCGAGTGCAAGCAGCGGATTTAGGATTAATTCTGAAGTGGAGAAACAGTGATGGGGTTCGGAAAAACATGTTTGTTCAGGATGTCTTGCAGGAAAAGGATCAATTAGCGTGGTTTGATTCCATAAATAATGCTTCCAACTATTACTTTATTATTGA
>CAMCQW010000248.1 GCA_945877045.1 Chryseobacterium gleum | reverse complement strand
GTATACCGGTAACTATCGTAATCACATTATTCATTCTACAAATGTAAAATTAATGTTGACTTATTAAGGGCCTTATATTTTCGATTTTAAAAAATTTGATTTTGCATTGGCATCAAATTTTATAAAAATATTGGCATATATTATTTTAGATAATGAAAATAACAAGGGGCCTAGAAAAATAATTAATAAGGAGAATATACTTATTTGTGTCCAAACACCCATGGATGGAAAGAACAGATTGCAACTTGCCCAGATACTCAAAAATAGAAGAACGCCTAAACCATAGGCCACGTACATTGCTCCTTGATAAAATCCAGGTTCTAGCATGTATTTTTTTGCACAAACTGAGCAGTTCTCTAAAATATCACCCGTATATTTAAAATTATAAGGATGAGAAATGAAAAAATCACCTTCATGACAACAGGGACATTTAAAATTGACTACACTATATAATTTAGTTCCCTTTTTCATGGGCACAAAGTTAGCTTGTATTTTAACATTCTAAATGTTAACTTCGCTTATAATTTATTAGTATAGGTGTCTTAAAACCATAAATTTTTTCTAATTTTCAAGTATATATATAATAAATATGGTAAAATTTTACATTTTCTCCGTCTTTTTGTGTTTTGTTTTTTTTGCTAAAAGTCAATGCACAACTACGAATGCTACATCATGTGTTTGCGCTGATGGCTCTCAAAATTGTTTATTGCTTCCAGATATAACGGCCTCTTGGAAGGGCATTATTAATAATGGCTGGATAGAATATCCCCAATCCGGCGCAGGAACAAATTATAACGGCCAAGGCCCTGATGATGGCCGCATACGAGTTACTGGTTCCACGCCCAATATTGGTCACGGAAGTTTTACGGTTCGTGGACAAGATGTCAATGGGAAGCGCGCTTTTTTATGTGGCAATGATACGGTGTTTAACGTTCCCGGCACAGGGACTTTTACCTGTCCAAATGGGGCGCAAAATCCGAATCAGTTATTGATTCAGCGTGTTTACAAAAAGGATCTAGGGGTGATGAGTTTTGTGGATACTTGGACTGGAAGTATGACCTATCATCCTTCCCATGGTCATAATCATGTTAATGATTGGGCGGTCATGACGCTTCGTATTCAAACGCTTGACCCAAACCCGTTAAATTGGCCAATTGTTGGACAAGGGGCAAAAATCGGATTTTGTTTAATGGATTATGGTCAATGTGGAACTGCTGGTTCTACATATGATGGACATTGCCGTGATGACAATACCATTTATTTGGGTGGTAACAATCTTTTAAATGTGAACTTCCCGAATTGGAATTTAGGAGGAGGGAATTATGATTGTTCTGTTGTTGAGCAAGGTATTTCATCTGGTTGGACGGATGTTTACGGAAAACATTTGGACGGAATGTGGATTAATGTCCCAGCAAATACCTGTAATGGAAATTACTATATCGTAATGGAGGTGGATAAAAATAATAATTTTCAAGAGGAAAATGAGAATAACAATTACACAGCTGTTCCTGTAACACTGACTATGCAAAGTCCTGCGAATTCAAATCTATTACCAACGATTTCTTCTAATGGCTCGACTAATTTATGCGCAGGTGGTTCTATTAACTTAAGCGCAACTGGAGGATCTAGTTTTCTATGGTCAACTGGTGCAACAACTCAATCAATTATAGTAAATCAATCTGGTTCATATACTTGTACCGTTACTAGTTATTGCGGAACAAATACGTCAGTGCCATTTGTAGTAAGTAATGTTTCGCCTTCCATGGCAAGTGGCCAAGGACTTACTATTTGTGCGGAGAATGTGGCTAATCTAACGGCAAGTGGTTCAGGTCAATTAACTTGGTACGATGCGCAGGGAATCCAAGTGGGTGTTGGGGCAACCTACACTACGCCTGTATTAACGAATTCACAAACTTATTATGTCACCAATACACAGTCTTATTCAGATTCGGTGAATGCTGAGCCGCATACAAACGGTATTGGTGGCGGTGGTTATTCTTCGGTTAACCAATACGAGATTTTTAATAGTTATGAATCTTTTACCTTGAAATCTGCGAAAGTGTATGCCCTCAATGCGGGTAATATTTCGATTGAATTACAAGCTTCTGACGGGTCTATTTTGCAGAGTGCAACTGTTAGCGTTCCTTCTGGCGCAAGCCGTGTAAATCTAAATTTTGCTGTTCCTTTGGATAGTAATTTAAGATTAAAAGCAACTAGCATGCCTTCTGGTGGTTTGTACCGCAACAATAATTCGGCTGTCTATCCTTATGAAATTCCTGGATTAGTTTCTATTACAGGATGTTCTGCTGGTGCTTCCTTCTATTGTTATTTCTACGATTGGGAGATTTTTACACCGAATGGAACGTGTGAGAGTGCTTCTTCACCTATCGATGTCATTGTAAATGGCCCATTAAATCCTATGGTTATTGGGGATACTATTTGCGATGCAGGTTCATTGACGCTCAGCGCAAGTGGTTCAGGAACAATTAATTGGTACGATTCTAATGGTCTACTTGTCGGTACTGGTAATACTTTTATCACCCCGATTTTGACTAGTTCCCAAGTTTATTATGCCCAAGCTGTTGTAGGTTCTTGCTCAAGTGATACGGTGGCTGTTAATGCAATCGTTAATCCGTGTGCAGGAATTGTTGACCCACTTATTTTCTTGAACTCCTTTTTTGTGTTCCCAAATCCTACTGAAGGTCATTTTCAACTTCAAATTAATCCTTTCGTTAAAGGTCGCTTGTCATTTACGCTCACTGATATAAATGGTAAATTACTTTACCGTGAAGCCATTAATGAAATATACGGTCAATCATTAGTGGATGTAGATGCTTCTAATTTGAAAACAGGCTTGTACTTTGTGAACCTAACTTTTGATAATAACACGTACACCAAGCGAATAAGTATTGAATAATGGTGTTTCCTGTAAGGCTTGCTCTTTCGTTTGTTTTATCTCTAGTAAGTGTTCTTTGTTATTCGCAACTGTCCTTTCAAGTGTACAACACATCAAATTCTGCTTTGCCATTCAATACGGTTCGTTGTTTGAAAATAGATACTGTCAACCAGCTCATTTGGGCAGGGACTGATAACGGCTTGGCAAGTTTTGATGGAACAACCTGGAC
>CAMCQW010000247.1 GCA_945877045.1 Chryseobacterium gleum | reverse complement strand
TAATTTAGCAAGTATACACCTCTTTGAAGGGTTGAAATTTGAGAAAGTTGGTGTGCGAAAGGAATGGTATAAATTTAAGAACAGTCGAATTGACGAAATATGTTATCAGTTATGTTTAAAAAACGAAATTTAATTATTGGAGGAATTATCCTCTTTATTTTTATTCTAATAGCCGTTCTTCCTACCGCTTGGATTTATCTTTCTGGCGCTAAATCTACTACAAATAAGGACTTGCAATTTTTCTACATTAAGGAACCGATTTCATTATCGAATCTAGCAACTCAATTGGAAGAGCAAGGACTTATTGATAATACGGCAGCTTTTATTTCAGTTGGTTCTTACAAAGGCTTAGACAGCGCTTCCATTGCACAAGGTAAATATGCAATAGAACCTTATACTTCGTATCGGACTTTATTGAATGGCTTTACACTTAATTCTAATGGTAATGGAAATGCAGAAGTCGCTGTTGATGTCACATTCAATAATTGTGTTGACTTAAAAGATTTAGCTGAAAAGGTTTCTGCATGTATTAATACTGATCAGAATAAATTAGAAACGCTTCTTTCAGACCCTAAAACAGCTAAAGAATATGGTTTTACTGCACAGCAATTCCCTGCTATGTTCCTTCCTAATACCTATGAAATGTATTATGACACTGATGAAGATGCGTTTCTGAACAGAATGGCTCAAGAATTCAAAAATTATTGGACGGATTCAAGAAAAAGTCAAATGAAAAATATAGGATTGGAATCTCCTAGCCAAGTAGTAACCTTAGCAAGTATTGTTTACTCTGAACAATCAATTGTATCAGAAGAATGGCCCATAATCGCTGGATTGTATTTAAATCGAATTCATGATGGAATGCGCTTACAATCAGATCCAACCTTTAAGTTTTGCTGGGGAGATAAATTAAAAGGCGTTCAGCGCTTATTAAATATTCATAGGGAAATAGATTGTGAGTACAATACTTATAAAATTAAAGGTTTACCTCCTGGACCCATTTGTCTTCCATCAACAGCAGTTGTTGATGCCGTATTAAATCGTGCAAAACACGGATATGTTTATATGTGTGCAAAAGCTGATTATTCTCACAGACATAATTTTGCTGTTTCGGGTGAAGAGCATATGAGAAATGCAAAGGTTTTTCAAAGATGGTTGGCAGGTGAACTTAAGAAAAAAGGAAAATAATGAAAAGAAGGTCATTTTTTAAAGCAGGATTAAGTATTGGAGCAATTGCATTAATCGAACCCGTAAAAGGCGCTCAAGTATTAGCCTCTTCTTTTGAAGGATTAGCGACTGGACCTATAGTTTTATCGACATGGGTGCATGGTTTAGAGGCTAATCGTGCAGCATGGGAAATACTCAGTAAAGGTGGTAAAGCTGTTGATGCCGTGGAACATGGAGTTCGGGTAACAGAAGAAGATTTAGCTAACAGAAGTGTTGGCATTGGAGGTAGGCCAGATCGTGATGGACATGTTACTCTTGATGCTTGCATAATGGACGAAAAATCAAGGTGTGGTGCTGTGGCTTTTATGGAAGGTATTGCACATCCAATTTCGGTCGCTAGAGCGGTGATGGAAACTACTCAACATGTAATGCTTGTTGGAGAAGGTGCAGAGAAATTTGCCATTGAGAACGGATTTGAACAAGCGAAAATGCCAATACCTGAAGTAAAAAAAGATTGGCAGAATTGGAAAAAAGAAAATAAAGATTTGTTCAAAAAACCAATAATTAATCATGAGAATCACGATACAATTGGTATGATTGCGATGGATGCAAATGGTGATTTGAGTGGTGCGTGTACTACAAGTGGATGGGCTTATAAAATGCATGGCAGGGTAGGGGATTCTCCTATTATTGGAGCTGGTTTATTTGTGGACAATGAAATTGGTGCTGCAACCTCAACAGGACTTGGTGAGGCCATTATTCGAGTAGCAGGAAGTAGTATGGTGGTAGAATTAATGCGCCATGGGTATACGCCAGTTGACGCTTGTAAAGAGGTGGTCAATCGGATAATTAAAAAACATAGTGATTTAACTAATTTACAGTGTGGCTTTATTGCCATCGATAAAAAAGGAAATATAGGCTCGTATTCTGTTTATTCAGGTTTCAATTTTGCGCTTAAAACGGCGACGGAAGATAAAATGGTCGACGCAGGTTTTGATCGTAATTGGTAGTATTGTGCTTATTTGATTGGTTTATTTAACAATCACTTAACTTACTATCTTTTTGATTATTTTTGTTATTAAGCAGCAAAAAAAAATGTTGCATTTTTGCTTTATTTAAACACGATAAATTAATTATCATTACTTATTTTATATAATTTAATTCGCTATTTTATGAGAAGTTTAAAATTACTCTTTTTTGCCCTTTTATTTGTTGGCGCAGTTCATGCCCAATCATATCAAGCTAATTATTTGGATGGTCGAATACTATTTCAGCTAAAAGGGGATATTTATCCGAATAAACTTCAAATATATCAAGTAGATCCGAACGATTTTTCTTTAGTGGAGGAATTAAGTCAGTACCCCGAACTTTTGAGTTTATTTGAGGATGTATCAATTACTAAATTCGAAAGGCCAAGTTATTTTACGTTCAAGACTTCCTTAATGAATATGTATAGAATACAATTCACTGATTTCTCAAAAGTTGACGAACTTATCAAAAGATTGCAAAGCATTTCATCTGTTGTTTTTGCTGAAAAGGAACCTATTTACTTTACCGATTTTGTTCCCAACGATCCAAGTCACACCGGCAGCGATAAATGGTACCACACTTTGGTGGGTTCAGAAAATGCTTGGAATATCCACCAAGGTCGAAACCAAGTGAAGGTCGCTATTGTAGATAATGCAGTGTATTGTGGCCATTCGGATCTGACAACATTTAAGCAATATGACGTAGCAGATAATGATCAAAATGCTACCCCACCACAAACATATTCTCAAGATAATGGCTGGTCTCATGGAACCCATTGCGCTGGTTTGGCTACGGCTGATATTAACAATGGTGTTGGTATTGCCGGCTTAGGTGGAAATGTTGAATTAATCGGTGTTAAATGTACACCAAACACTTCTACGTCTTCTGGTTCTGTCTGGTATGGTTATGCTGGAGTTCAGTGGGCTTGCCAAAATGG
>CAMCQW010000246.1 GCA_945877045.1 Chryseobacterium gleum | reverse complement strand
TGACATTAAACACCAAGTATTCTATTGGTTTAGGCTATTTTACTCAAGATGGAATCGTTGGCGGTTCCAAATCGCATTTTTCTAGATATAATGCTCGACTTAATTTTAGTACCGATATGTCGACAAAGCTCAAATTAAATTCGGTGCTTCTTTTCTCCAATGATTCAAGAAATACCTTGCCTGAAAATGGCATTGGTTCGGTTTTGTACAATACTATAAATGCTTTTCCAAATGAACCGGTTTATACCCCTAATGGTCAATTTTCTTACCTCGAAGAAGTTAGCGACATTATTAACCCAATTGCACAAATTAAAAATCAATACAACTGGGGAACCGCTGCAAAATTCGTTGGGAAAGAAGAGTTCGTTTATGCTTTTAATGAAAACCTTTCTTTCACTAATCGATTCAATTATAATTATGCCGTCATAAATTCAAAAGTATTCTCACCCTTGGTTTGGTATGGTGACGGAAAATATGCCAATACAGCGATTAATGAATCACTAGAATCGCCAACGGTTGAGATTGCAGATAGTGTGTTTATTGAGCGTGGCGCAGCGGTTTACGAAGAACGATCAAGCTATTTGGATTTAAGCTATGAAAGTTTTTTAAATTATGAAAAAACGTTCCAAGAGGTCCATACTTTTAAGGGAACTGCAGGAATTTCTATTTTTCAACGGAAAGGCGAATCACTTAATGGAACTGGCTTCGGCATTCCAAACAACTCTTTAGATTATGCTGATATTTCAGCTAATACGGCACAAGGTGGTTTTTTAAATAATGTTGGTTCGTGGGAATTTAAAGAGCGGTTGATTTCTTCCTTTATGCGCTTGGAATACGCTTATGATTCCAAATACCTTTTCTCAACTATTTTAAGACGCGATGGGTCTAGTAAATTTGGCCCGAATAGCCGTTATGGCTTTTTTCCGACTTTTTCTGGTGGATGGCTACTTTCGGAGGAAAAGTTTTATAATCTTAAGTTTATTAACTTTTTGAAGTTTAGGGCTAGTTTTGGTGTTTCAGGGAATGATCAGATTCCGAACTTTGCATACAGAGGATTGTTAAATGGAGAAGGTGTATATGTTTTTAATGATGTAATTACGCCAGGCGTTGCTATAGGAAGACCATCCAATCCAGATTTGAAATGGGAAACAACAAGACAATTTAACATTGGTGCAGACATGACATTTTGGAATAAGTTAGATTTTACAACAAATTATTTCATTAAGAATACCTTCGACTTACTCTTTCAGCCGGAAGTAACAGCGGTTTTAGGTTCTTATGGCCCAGGTGGATATCCGCCAATAATAAATGCTGGAAATGTATCTAATAAAGGTGTCGAATTAGAATTGGCATACAAAACGCAGCGCAAAAAACCGTTCACGGCTGATTTAAACATAAACTTCACGACAATTTCAAATAAAGTTACTGCAGTTCCAGAAGGAGTTGATTATATTCCTGGTGCGCAATTTAGCGTAGGAGGAGATGTAGCCACACGGTTCCAAACAGGATATGAAATCGGTTATTTTTTCGGCTATGAAACGGCGGGAATTTTTCAAACGCAAGATGAAATTGATAATGCAGCAGTTGTTCAGGATGGTGCACAGCCAGGAGATTTAATTTTTGTTGATCAAAATGGCGATGGCGTAGTAAATTTTAATGGCGATTTGGACAAAACGTATTTGGGATCGCCAATCCCTGATTTCACCATGGGTTTTGCATTTAATTTGAAATACAAAGGGTTTGATCTATCAGGAAGCCTTTATGCAGCTATCGGTCAGGAAATTATTAGAAACTATGAACGTCAACAGCCTTATGCCAATCAGTTAGGTTATGTGGTAGACCGTTGGACAGGACCAGGATCGACCAATGAGCACCCAAGAGTAACTACTGGTCAGACTAGAAATAATGTTTTTTCTTCCTATTTTGTTGAAGATGGATCCTTTGCTCGTTTAAAAAACATTCAATTGGGCTACAGCGTTCCTACTCAAAAATTAAAGCGCTTGAAAGTAGATTCTTTCCGAATTTATACAGCAGTAAATAATTTATTTACCTTAACCAAGTATCAAGGATTTGATCCTGATATTGGTTCTCCGGGAGTTTTAGCAGCTGGAGTAGATTACGGATTTTATCCGCAAGCAAAAACATATATGGTAGGTATTCAACTTAAATTTTAAGACATGAAGCAATTTAAACAGGTTATTTTTAGTGTACTTATTGTTTTCTTATCGGCAGGTTGCGATAAATTTCTTAACATAGACCCTCCCTACACGCAGGATGTCGAAAACTTTTTTGAAACAAAAGAGGATTATGAACGCGCTTTAACTGGCGCATATGATTTGCTTCAGGGTTCGTTTATGTCATTTTGGATTGGTGAAATAGCCTCTGATAATTCAATCGCTGGCGGAGAAAGTGTAAATGATTCTCAAGGTTTACATCAAATTGATGACATGACCCACGGTGGCGTAAACAATGAGCTGCGAAATGTACTTAGATGGAATTATGCTGGAATCACCCGAGCAAATTATCTTTTAGAGAATAAGGATAAAATAGACTTTCAAGGGAAAGAACACATTATTGCTGAAGCCAGATTTTTGCGGGCGTATTATTATTTCGAACTGGTTAAGTTTTTCGGGGACATTCCGCTTATTATTGATAAAAGAATCGGAATTGAAGAGGCGATGCAATTGCCAAGAACTCCTAAAGCAGAAGTTTATGCTCAAATAGAAGATGATTTTACCTATGCTGCATCTATATTAAGTTCGGTTGCAAGTCAAAAAGGTCGCGCTACAAAAGGAGCTGCATTGGCATTTTTAGGGAAGGCTTATTTATACCAAAACAAATTTGCGCAAGCAGCGTCAACTTTTGATGAGGTGATCGCTATGGGGATGTACAGCCTTATTCCTGATTACAATCAATTATTTTCTGCTAGTAATGAAAATAATAGTGAAACGGTCTTCGATGTTCAATACTCTGGTTTAGAAGGAGGTTCTTACGGCTGCTACATTTGCTTAGAAGGAAATGCAGCGGTTGGTTTTCAAGGCATACGACAATATAATGGACCAGTTTATGGTGATGGAAATAGTTATAATCTCCCAACGCAAGAGCTTTATGATGCTTTTTCTTCACTTGATATTCGCAGAGG
>CAMCQW010000245.1 GCA_945877045.1 Chryseobacterium gleum | reverse complement strand
ATTCTAAAAGAAGAACATGCCAACCATGATCAACTAAAAAGAGAGATCAACCAATTCATTTCGGACCAGATTGGCCCTATCGCAAAATTGGATAAAATTCAATTTACCAGCGGCTTACCGAAAACACGTTCCGGAAAAATAATGCGCAGAATCCTACGCAAAATTGCTGAAGGAGATTTTGATAATTTTGGGGATATTTCCACCTTGTTGAATCCTGAAATTGTAGCAGAAATTAAGGACAATTGTTTGTAATAGTTTTGTTAAAATCTTAGATGGCGAACCGTTAATCCGTCATCAATGAGTTGATTTAATGAATCAATCCCAATTTTTAAATGATTTTCGACGAAATTCGAGGTGACAGCCTTATCACTTTCCTCCGTTTTCACGCCGTCTGGAACCATCGGCTGATCGCTCACTAATAGCAAAGCTCCTGTTGGAATCTTGTTGTAAAAACCTACCGTAAAAATGGTGGCTGTTTCCATATCAATGGCATAGGCTCTAATTTTGGTGAGGTAATTTTTAAATTCCTCATCGTGTTCCCATACTCTGCGATTGGTGGTATAAACGGTTCCTGTCCAATAATCCACCTTATAATCACGAATCGTTGTGGAAACGGCCTTTTGAAGAGAAAAAGCAGGGAGTGCAGGCACTTCCATGGGGAAATAATCATTGCTCGTTCCTTCACCGCGAATGGCAGCAATTGGCAGTATTAAATCGCCTAATTTATTTCGCTTCTTCAAGCCCCCACATTTACCAAGAAATAATACGGCCTCTGGATGAATAGCAGTCAGCAAGTCCATAATTGTTGCGGCAGAAGGACTTCCCATTCCAAAATTTATAATGCTGATATTACCGGATGTGGCACATTGCATAGGTTTATCTTTCCCTACAACAGGAACATTGTTCCATTCCGCAAATAGATGGACGTAATTACTAAAATTGGTCAGTAAAATATACTTCCCAAAATTTTCTATTTTTTCACCAGTATAGCGTGGAAGCCAATTTTGTACAATGTCTGCTTTTGTATTCATACTATAAATATAAGGAGGAAAGCTGTGAATTGCACAATAAAAAAATAGGGTGCTAAAAAACAACTACTATTTTAGCTTGAATTCAAAAAAAAAGCGCGTGACAAAGAATGAAAAGTTAACTTTGAAAAAAATTTGCGACGAGAATTCTTTTTTAGGTTTTTTTCTCGAAAAATAAAATTTAAACAAAAATGCAAGGACATTGTTTATTAAAAATAAATAAGCTTTAATGATTGCCGAATTAAAAGGGGTAGGAAAAGAATACCAAGTTGGTGATCAAACCATAATTGCGTTGCAACCCGTAGATTTATGCATTAATACCGGAGAATTGCTATTAATCATTGGTCCATCAGGTTCGGGAAAAACAACCCTTTTGTCCCTTTTAGGCTGTGTTATATATCCAACAATAGGTCAACTCTTCGTAAACGAACAATTGGTCAACGATATGAGCCAAAAGCAGATGGCTAATCTACGCTTAAACACCTTCGGATTTGTATTTCAAGGCTTTAATTTAATTGCTCCGCTTAATGCATTGGATAATGTAATGATGCCCTTACAATTAAAAAAACTTAAGGCGAAGGATGCAAAAATAAAAGCAGAAGCAGCCTTAGATTTAGTAGGTATGTTGGATCGGAAAAAGAGTTTACCCAAACAACTTTCTGGGGGACAACAACAACGTGTAGCGATTGCAAGAGCCTTGGTAACAGACCCACAATTAATTTTGTGCGATGAACCCACCGCTTCCTTGGATGCCTCTTCCATAGCAACTATAATGGGAGAACTTGTTTCGCTTTCTAAATCTGGAAAGAGTGTTTGCGTAGTTACACATGACCCACGATTATTACAATATGCAGACCGGGTAATTAAAGTAGAGAATGGATTTGCAACAGAAATAAAAAAAAATGAATTAACCAATGCCTTTACACTTGTATAAAATGAAAATAACACAAACAACCTTGTTCATGCTATTGCTTTTAGCATCCTGCGGTGGAAAAGAAGATCCGAAAGCAAAAAAACTATCCGATTACAAAGTTGAAAAAGTAAAAGAATTGGTGGGGATTGCACGCATCGAACCCGCCAATAAAATTTATCCCTTAGGAAGCGAATTAGCCGGAAAAATCACACGTATTTTAGTGGTAGAAGGTCAGGTGGTTAAGAAAGGACAACTCCTACTTGAAATGGATGAAAGTGCTGAAAATGCTCAGGTTACACAAAGCAATTCAAAACTAAGTACTCGAAATGAAAAAATCAAAAGTCTTCAGGCGAAAATAGAAGCCTTAAACATAAAATTAAAAGCAGCCGAAGTGAACATGAAAAGGGATCGTGCATTGGCAGATTCAAAAGCAGGGACCGATAAAAATGCCATAGATTCAGAGAACATCTACCAAAACCTACAAGCCGACATCATCATTGCAAAAGCCGAGGTCAATGAAGCAATTGCAAGTTTAAGCGAATTAAGTGCAGAAACAAATTATTTCACGCAACTAAAAAATAAGAGAAAGATTTATGCCCCCGAAGACGGAATGATGCTAAGCATTGAAGTAGGACCGGGACAAGCACTTGCACCAGGAGCTAAAATAGGAGATTTTGCACCAAGCGGTGGATTAATTGCCATTACCGAAGTAGATGAATTATACGCCATGGATGTCCGTAATGGAATGAGCGTAAGCATAGCAAAACAAGGAACGCGAGAACTATTAAGTACTGGAAAAATCGTTTATTGCTCCCCCTACCTTTCTAAGAAATCTATTTTTAGCGATAAAGCTGATAATTTGGAAGATCGACGCGTTCGAGAAGTAAGAGTAATTGTAGATCAACCAGGATCGGTCCTCATAGGAAGTCGAGTTGAATGCATCATAAAACTATAAAATGCAACTACTGTTCACCGCATTAAAATTCATGAAGTTTGACAAGCCCAAAAGCATTGGGGCTTTGTTTGGTGTTATTATTTCGATCTTTTTAATTGGGCAACAAACCGGAATTTTTACATTTTTAACCAATGCCATGAGCTATTTAGTTCGCGTAAACGATGGCTACGTCTGGGTAACCGACAACAAAACCACCAATGTAAATGCCTTAGCGCCGATCGATATTCGTTTGGGACATGAGATAGAAAGTTTACCCTT
>CAMCQW010000244.1 GCA_945877045.1 Chryseobacterium gleum | reverse complement strand
TTGAACATGTCGAAGATGTTATTCTTAATCGCAGATCAGATGCCACGGAAAGATTATTGGAATTAGCAGAAACAGTTAAAGGGAAAGGGAAAACACAAGAAAAAGATCTTTCATGGAGAAATACGACCGTTCAAAATAGATTAGCAATTGCCTTGGTTAAAGGGCTTGTGGAATTCATCGATGAGGATGTTGAGGAATGCCGACATCTATACAAACGGCCAATCGAAGTTATCGAAGGACCATTAATGGATGGGATGAATGAGGTCGGTGATTTATTTGGAAGTGGTAAAATGTTTTTGCCTCAGGTCGTTAAATCTGCCCGCGTTATGAAAAAGGCAGTGGCCTACTTACTCCCTTTTATAGAAAAAGAGAAGGGTGGAAAAAAATCGTATTCGGGGAAAATAATCATGGCAACTGTTAAAGGTGATGTTCACGATATTGGTAAAAATATTGTCGGCGTTGTGTTAGCATGTAATAATTATGAGATCATTGATTTAGGGGTTATGGTCTCTCCGGAAAAAATTATTCAAGCAGCTATCGATGAAAAAGCAGATGTCGTAGGATTGAGTGGATTGATTACTCCTTCACTAGATGAAATGGTTTTGTTGGCGAAAGAAATGGAGCGAGCAGGACTTTCAATACCGCTTTTAATTGGTGGGGCGACAACCTCTAAAGTTCATACCGCTGTAAAAATTGATCAACACTATAAAACGGGCCAAGCGATTCACGTAATTGATGCTTCCCGTGCAGTTACGGTAGTCGAAAGTTTATTGGGACAAAAGAAGGAGGCCTTTGTTAAAGGAATTCAAGATGAATATCAAACAACACGGGCGCATCATGCTCGTCATCTTGAACAAAAAAACTTGGTTTCCATTGAGCAAGCAAGGGAAAATGCCTTGCGCTTAAACTTTGATTCAGGCGAGATTATTCGTCCATTGAAATTAGGCAAGACCTTAATTGAATCAATTGATCTAAACCTATTATTGAGTTATATTGATTGGACACCTTTTTTCAGAACATGGGAATTACATGGCAAATACCCAGAAATTCTTAACGATGAGGTGGTAGGTGTCGCAGCAAGTTCTTTATTTAAGGATGCTGAAGAAATGTTGCAAAAAATAATTAAGGAAGATTGGTTGCAAACAAAAGCAGTAGTTGGATTATTTCCAGCAAATTCAGTCGGGGATGACATTGAAATATATAAAGATGAACAAAGATCGGAAGTGATTTACACGCAAAGGACTTTGCGTCAAGAGGCTAAAAAAGCTACCGGTCAAGCCAATTTAGCGCTAGCAGATTTTATCGCACCAAAGTCCAGCGGAATCATAGATTACATAGGAGGGTTTGTTGTAACGAGTGGGCATGGAGTGGATGAAAAAGTAGCCTTGTTTGAAAAAAATAATGATGATTACAATGCCATTTTATTAAAATCATTAGCCGATCGACTTGCAGAGGCTTTTACTGAATATTTACATGAATTGGTCCGCAAAGAAATTTGGGCTTACGCTCACGGTGAAATTCTGTCAAATGAACAACTTATCCAAGAAAAATACCAAGGGATAAGACCTGCGCCTGGTTATCCAGCTTGCCCAGATCATTTAGAAAAAATAGGATTGTTTGAGTTGCTTGATGCGGAGAAAAATACAGGAGTCTTCTTAACGGAAAATCTAGCAATGTTACCAGCATCTTCCGTTAGCGGTTGGTATTTTGCACATCCACAAGCCAAATATTTTGGACTTGGAAAAATTTCAAAAAGGCAAGTTATTGATGTCATTTCTAGGCGTGGAGGAGAATTCGAAATGGATAAAAAATGGTATAATTCAATCGTGCTAGATTAACAAAGCGTTAAAATTGATAATTAAGCAACTAATTAGTGTACTTTAGTGTCTTAAAAAATTGAATTTTAAATTTTATTTGAATGCGCATACTTCCATTTATAATTTGCTGTCTAATTTGTTTGCCCATCTTCGCTCAATCTCCTACAGCAAATTTTACTGCATCTCCGCTTTCCGCTTGTGCTGGAGTCCCAATTAATTTTACGAATACATCTCTTACGAATGGTGGCCCTGCCATCGTTAGTTCATCATGGGATTTTGGGGATGGAAATGCCGCAACGACATCAAATGCCACTCATATTTACACAACAGCTGGAACGTATACGGTTACCTTGGTTTCCACCAATGCTTTAGGAAATGTCGATGCAGAAGTTAAGCCGAATTACATCACCATCTTGCCTGCGCCATCTGTAGGATTTGGAATTACAGGCGCTGGCTGTACGATTCCCTTAACCCTAACGTTTAATAACACTTCTTCTCAAGGTGCCAACTATACCTATAATTGGACATTTGGCAATGGACAAACATCAACATTATCAAATCCTCCAGGGATTACATACAGCACTGCGGGGACGTATAATATTGGTCTTACAGTAACCAATACGTCCAATGGCTGTTCTGCGGCATTTACAGATGCAATTGCAGTTTCAAATTTCCAAACAGCAATTACTGCCCCTTTGACTGGTTGTGTTGGACAGTCGATCGTCTTTAATGATAACTCAACGGCTGGAGCCAATGCTTGGAATTGGAATTTTGGAGGACAGGGCGCAAGTACACAACAAAATCCAACCTTTACTTTTACAACGGCAGGTGTTTATAATATTCAATTGTCATCCCAAAACACCACTTCTGGCTGTTCGGGAAGTTCATCCCAACAAGTAACTATTCAGGCGGCGATTACGCCAAGTTTTACAGCGAACCCTTTAACCAATTGTTCCCCAGCATCGATTAATTTTACCAATACTACGGGCCTTGCAGGAACTTATACCTGGAATTTTGGAAATGGACAAACCTACACTGGACAAACGCCTCCAGCTCAAATCTATACTTACAGCGGTTTGTTTGACGTAACTCTTAGCGTAACAACTGCGGCTGGATGTACAGGAACCACATCAGTTAATGATTACATTAACATTACAAATATCAATGCAGGTTTTACGGCAGCTATTCATAATGGCTGCGATCCCCTTGTCGTTCAATTTGTAGATTCATCTAGTACGCCAAACCTTGCGAATCCAATTGTTTCTTGGCAATGGATTTTTGGCAATGGTCAAACGTTTAACGGCCAAACCCCTCCTCCTCAAACTTATCCAATTGGTTTATTCGATGTAACGCTTAT
>CAMCQW010000243.1 GCA_945877045.1 Chryseobacterium gleum | reverse complement strand
CAGCCAGTGGTGGACAAAGTGCTTATACTTATTCGCAAAATGGAATTACCTATGTTGCATCGGGAACGTTTACCAACTTAGCTGCAGGCACCTATGTTTTTTATGCAAAAGATGCCGCAGGATGTATTGGAAGCACCACAATTACAATTAACCAACCATCGGCTTTAGTGGCAACAGCTTCACCAACCACCGTTTCTTGTTTCGGAATGAATGATGGAATGGTTACAGCATTAGCGTCTGGTGGTACCGCACCATATACCTTTAGTATTGATGGGACTAACTTTTCGTCAAACACTCAATTTACAGGTTTAGCACCTGGGCCTTACACCGTCACTGTTCAAGATGTAAATGGATGTCAATCCACCTACACGACGACAGTGGTAGAACCATCTGCTTTATCAGTTGCAGCGGTATCTACCCCAGCTTCATGGAACAATGGAACAATTACCTTAACTGGTTCAGGAGGACTTGCACCATATACGTATAGCATCAACGGAACAAATTACTATTCAGGTTCTTTATTCTCGATGTTATTTTCAGGAACCTATACCTGTTACATTCAAGATAACAATGGGTGTATTTCTACTACCACCATAGTAATTGAGGCGATTCAAGGAATTGAAGAAAATAATAATTCTAGTCTTCAAGTTAACTTACTTTACCCCAATCCAAACAATGGAACATTTGACTTACAAATTGACGGAATAATTGGTGATGTGGTCAACTGCAAATTATTTAATATGCAAGGCCAAGTTGTTTCTGAATTCAAACTTGGTGCACAAAATGGCAGTGCCAAAAACACTATTGAAATGAGTAAAAAATTGGCTGCCGGACCTTACTTCTTAGGTATTTATAATAACAATAAAGCGTGTGTGGTAAAGTTCATAAAGGAATAACATGTTCAACCTATCAAAAGCACCTTCGGGTGCTTTTTTTTTGACCATTTTTCGATAAATAACTCTATTTTTATATTCTTAAAAATATAGATGACCCTAACAAAAAACCCCCGCATTTTTTTAGCAGATAACTTAAAAATCGATTCATTTGAATCCGTTTCCGTATATTATGATGACCTGATAAATAGAGAAATAACTTCCTTGGAAGATTTTATATGTTGGTTGAAACACCGAAGCGAGTTAGATGCCGTACTGGAAGAAGATGCTGCTTGGAGGTACATAAAAATGACCATTGACACCACCAATGAAGCGTATTCGAAAGATTACAATCTATTTATTACAGAAATTCAACCTAAATTATCTCCATTAGATGATGCCTTGAATAAAATTCAAAATAAAAGTCCCTACAAAGATGCGTTGATTAACGATGAAGCTTATCGCATTTATTTTAAAGCGTATGATGTTCAATTGCAATTATTCAGAGAAGAAAACATTCCATTAGAAGCAGAATTAAATGAACTTGCGCAAAAATATGGCGTTATTTCAGCCGCTCAAACGATTGAGATGGAAGGCAATGAAATCACCATGCAAAAGGCGGCGCAGTATCTTAAAGAACAAAATGAAGCCATTCGAAAGGAAGCCTTTACAAAAATGGTGGCACGACGAAGATTGGACACCGAAAAACTGGATGAATTATTTACTGAATTAATCCAAAAAAGACACCTACTGGCAACAAATGCAGGCTTTGATAATTTTCGTGATTATAAATTTGAAGCCTTAGGTCGATTTGATTACACAAAAGAGGATTGTTTTGATTTTCACAATGCCATTAAAACGCTTATTGTCCCGGTAGTTAAAGAAATACAGCAAAAAAAACTCAGCCAATTAGGCAAAGAAAAATTTAATCCATGGGAACTAGATTTTGATCCAGCTGGAAATGCCCCCTTAAAACCTTTCGAAACAGGACAAGAAATGCTTGAAGGAACAAAAAAAATGTTTGCTAAAATAGACCCTTATTTTTCTGATTGCTTAAATACAATGGAACAATTAGGACATTTAGATTTAGAATCAAAAACAGGAAAGGCGCCAGGCGGCTATAATTATCCCTTGTATGAAATAGGCGTTCCTTTTATATTTATGAATGCTGTGGGTGCTCAAAGAGATTTAGTTACCATGATTCATGAGGGTGGACACGCTGTACATTCCTTTCTAAGTAGAGACCTCGAATTAACTGGATTCAAAAATTTGCCTTCAGAAGTCGCAGAATTAGCCTCCATGTCGATGGAGCTGTTAACAATGCCCTATTGGGAGGAGTTTTATCCGAATAAAGAAGAATTAAAGCGGGCAAAAAATGACCAATTAGAATCCGTTTTAAAAGTACTTCCCTGGATAGCACAAATTGATGCCTTTCAACATTGGATTTATGAAAATGTCAATCACAGCATAACCGAAAGACACGCTTACTGGGCAACACTTTCCAAAGAATATGGAACAGGGCTTACGGATTGGTCAGGTTTTGAAGATCAAATCAATACATCATGGCAACGCCAGCTACATTTATTTGAAGTTCCTTTCTACTACATTGAATACGGCATAGCACAATTAGGTGCCTTGGGGATCTGGAAGAATAGCATAGAAAATTATCCTAAAACAATCCAAGATTACAAAGCGGCATTATCCCTTGGGTATTCGAAGTCAATCACGGAAATATATAAAACAGCAAATATTAAATTTGACTTTTCCTCCAATCACTTAGCATCGCTCATTAATTTCATAAAATCAGAATTAAGTAAATTATAGTCAATTACTAATTTCAGTCATATGCCCAAAATCGTTCTTGGTTTCTTTTTTTTCATGCTATTAAAAGTTACTGCACAAGATTATGTCTTCCGCAATTATAGTGTATTGAATGAACTAATCGCAAAAGATTCGTATCATCATGCGAATGGTGAATTATTTGTGGTCGGAAAAACGACACAAAACCAGGGATTTTTATCTAAATACAACGCAGCAGGTAATTTAACATCAGTTCGATATGTTCAAGCTTCCGCACTATCGAGTTTTAACCAATTAAGCATCATTGAAAAATATTCAGATACTGATTTTTTAATTGGAGGAAGAAAATTAATGGAACTTAGTTCCCCTCCCTATTGGGAAAGCCTAGTTACCTTAGTGGATCATAACGGGAACATGCTTTGGACAAACACCACGAATTATGGAGCGGTTGATTCAGAAATCAAAGACATATCCGTACTACCGAACGGAAACATTGCGATTGTGACTTCGACAGA
>CAMCQW010000242.1 GCA_945877045.1 Chryseobacterium gleum | reverse complement strand
ATTTAATCGATGATTATGGGAATGATGATACACCTAATGCCATACACCGACCAGAACGGATAGAATTATGGGAATATGGTACAGACTTTATTGGCTTGGGAGATGAATTTTGTGTGACCAATAATCTCACCGGTGATGAGAGTGTGAAGCTTTTTGCAAGTGAAGAGGATGTAAAACAAATGGACACTGGGTATTCCGGAGCCCGCAAATCAAGTCTAAAAATACAGAATATGTACGACGATTTTAATTACAAAGAAGAAACACTCTGCGAAGAGCTTGCAGGTTGCATAGTTCAGAATCCTTGGGGGGCAATGATTAAGCATCATTTTATTAACACATTCTATAGGTCGGAGCCCCATAAAAAAGATGGAGAAAATGGAAAGATGAATGAAATTTTGAGGATAAGGAAAGCTAATCTCCTTGAGTTCATCTCAAAGAATGACTTTGACTCAGCCGCATGGTCAATTGAAAAGCCATGGAGGATTAAATGGTTAAATGAGAATAAGGAGCTGATAGTAAGTAAAGTTGGTCTTGCAATTTACTACCAGATAATCAGTGATGTATTTATAGGTTTTGATAATTGCCACCGCGACAAACATAAAATTCTTGAACTTGCTTATTTCGGAGGTAATCCCCGATTGATGATGAATGAGGAGGAATTGCGTGAATTTGAGAAATTACCTGATAGTATAAAGATTTGGAGAGGAGTTACAGCAGATAGTTCTCTTAATGAATTTGAGTTTTTAGGGAATGCTTGGACATTGGAATATGAGCAGGCCCTTTGGTTCACCGATAGAAGAGGATTTGGAGAGAAAGAATATCCTTTAGTCTATGGATTGACAATAAATAAGGAGGATGTATTGTCTTATTTTTCTCGGTCTAACGAAAGTGAAATATTGATTGACTACACAAAAATTGACTCAGAAAAGGTCGAATTTATTTATCCCAAAAACATAGAGACCAGTCCTGCGAAAGAAGTAGATGATAAGCGATTTCAGACTGTAAAAGTAAACTAAACAAATGGGCCTGGTATAATACTGGGCCCTTGAATCAAATTAACAATCAAAAAACATAGAGATGAATATTACAGAGATGCCTGTTTATCAAGTTAACTCAAGCCAACTTGAATGGATTTTACAAAAAATCCTTGACAAAAAATTTGAAGAATATATTGAAAGGTCATATAGACCCGAGATAATATATACAAGAGACGAAGCTGCCAAATTACTTAATGTACGGCCAAACACTATCAGCAATTACATTGATAATAAGATATTGACCAATCGCGGTATCGGCAGAAAAATACTCATTTCCTCTAAAGAAATTGATAGACTATTAAACAAATCAACATTCAGAAACAACGCATAATTATGGCCGTTACATTTTACATAAAGTCAAAAACCAAGAAAAAATCACCTATTGCAGCATCAATTAATTTTAAAGGTGTTAAGAGATTCGTAGTAACGATACCTGATGAGAAAATTGCACCATCTGAATGGCATGAGGGTGGAGTAATATTAGGACGAGGAAAACAAGAGAACCATAGAATTCACAAGGTACTTGAGCAATTCAAAGAAAAAGTCGAATGCTTCCAAAAGGAATATCTTGAAAGAAATTCTATCAATCCATCCAAAGAGGAAATAACAAATTACATCAAATCCAACTCTCGATTATCCGAATATTTTAAGCCAAAAAGTTTTGTTCCGATTCTTCAAATTTTTGATGATATAATTGACAAAAGAAGAACCGGTGAAATTTTGAACGCAGGTAAACTATGGAACCAAAGAACCCTCTTTGCTTATGGAACAACTATAAAATCCTTAAAGGAGTTTGAGAAATACAAGAGGATTGAAATCAATAACATCAATGTAATCACTCAAAAATTAATTTTAGATTTCGAAAACTTCCTTACTATCAAGGAGGAATTAAAGTTAAATACCGTGGGCTCCAGAATGAAAAACTTCAAAGCACTTCTTGGAGAACTACATGTACATGGCATCATTTCTGTCAATCCTTTCAAATTGTATAGAATACCTATTATAAGTGAAGAATCAGACTCAATTGCATTAGATGAAAATGAATTGAGGGATATGACTAATCTTGACCTACGTGATAATCCTCACTTGGACCATATTAGAAATCAGTTTGTCTTATTATGCCATTTAGGTATTCGTATTTCAGATTTTAAGATGTTCAACATTTTAAAAAAGGAGGATGATGTCATTTCGTTTAAAAACATTAAGACTGGCGAAACGATTCACATTCCAATCTTTAAGGAAGCATGGCATATTTTAGAAAAGTATGAAGGTCACACCCTAAAACAAACAAATGAACAGGATATGAATGAATATATCAAAGAGGTTGGAAAGCTTGTGCCAGGTCTAAATCGTGAATTCGTCCAAGAGTATACCAAAGCGGGAGTTAAGGTCAGAAACATCAAAAAAAGGTATGAAATGTTGACCCTACATGTAGGAAGAAGAACTGCAATCACTCGTTTGGCTAATATGGGTATTCCTGCGCACCAAATTATGATTATCTCAGGTCACAAGACTATGAAGAGCTATGAAAAGTACATCAAATCTAACAAGATTGACGACTTGCGGAATGTAATTAAGATTGTAAATCAGAGATATGATGAGAAGAACGATAACTAAAATGTGTAACCACTTTTGCTACCTAATCCCTAAAAACAAAGAAACCACTCGCCCTGAGTGGTTTCTAGTAGTCCGTACGGGAATCGAACCCGTGTTTCATCCGTGAAAGGGACGTGTCCTAACCCCTAGACGAACGGACCAAATCTGAATTTGGTGGCACAAAGGTAGAAGTTTTTGCTAAAGATTCAAAATAGTACTTTAAAATAAATACATAATAAATCTAATTTAATTTCGCTATTTTAGCCTAACAATTGATTTAGAAGCCTTTATGTCCCAAGTTCTTCCCCATTCCCTTCTTAGTGATTTCGATATTTCCCTATTCCTACACGGCAAGCACTCAAGGCTTTACGAAAAATTAGGGGCTTTTGAAATCATACATGGGGGCGTAAAAGGAACATTTTTCGCCGTTTGGGCACCTAATGCGCAATCGGTGCATGTGCTGGGCAACTTTAATGTTTGGGATAAAGAATCACATACCCTATTTCCTCGCTGGGACTCCTCCGGAATCTGGGAAGGATTTATTCCCCACGTGCACACAGGAGAAACCTATAAATTTGG
>CAMCQW010000241.1 GCA_945877045.1 Chryseobacterium gleum | reverse complement strand
ATTCGCTTTAAAAATTGGCAAAGGAATCGATTTTACTGGATCTACTTTCGTACAATTCCCATTAAATAAGCATTATTTAGAACCAAGGTGGTTTTTTGATAGCAACTTAAATTTCGAGGTGAATGAAAAATTTAATTTTATTGTACATTACGATCATAACTTAGATAACTATAGGCCATTGCCGATCGATGCCTATTATTATAATATGTCCCTTGGAATTCTAGTTAAATTCTAGTTTTCTACTTTAATATTTTTTCAGCTTTATCAATTCGCTCCAAAAGTTCAGTTTGTTGGGATCTCCATCTTTTGATTTCGGCTGCTTCATCCCAGTACGAGGGATTTATCAGATTTAGACTCACTTAACAAATTTATATCATCACTGGCATTTAGAGCATAAATCTTTGCTTAACAAAAGTGAAGATTTTTATTTAATAGTGACCCTATAAAACTTTTTAAAAATATATTCTCTTTTCATGAAGATGTATACTATTTTTATACAGAAATAAATATGAAATTAACAAATGATAAATTTATTAATTTCCTTCAATATTTAAATTAAATGTTCAATGAAATAAGTTCCAATTTTAATTATTATGTCTAGACTACCTATATCCTTTATCAAATCACTCGATGATATTGCAAAAGCAAAATTTTACGAGGCGCGTCAACGTTATCTATTACATTTAGGTGAAACTTTAATCATGCACGTATGTTCATTTGTACTTGCAGAATATAAAGAATCGGGAACGCATCTTATGGCACTTGAAAAGGATATCATAAACAATAAGAAGTCATTATCAGTGGGCACCTATGTTGGGTGGGTGAGAAGTACAAGTCAACATCTCGCAGATATAGGTAAACCTTCTTTATTAGATGACCTTATCCGGAAAGAGGATAAAAACGATATTATAGCAAATTTCATTGCTAGTCTAGACATTTTAAAAAAAGTAGTAGAATCGGATGATAAGGAAAATCTCTACGAACGTTGCTTGCAGCTCAAAAAAGGGACAACACTTAAAAAATGCAACCTGAATCAATTTTTTAACAAATTTGTGGAATTGAGAAATAAAATTGCACATCCAATATACGAAGTTAAAGGTAAGACAATCAGTTGGCCATTTACAGATGATTGTTACCGATTTATTCTAGAACCATTGGAAATAGGAATCCAAGGAGTTCTAGATCAACTTAACCCACTTTGGGAATACGATCAATACATCGTTTCAGAGAATGAAAAAGATGGATTGATTTTAAATTTCGAAGATGGAGACGACACTAAAAAAATACATTCTAACATTGAATTACCTGAAGGAGTCCGAGTACTGTTGAATTCAAAAGATCATTTATTACCAGCAGATTGGAAGGTGCTATTACGACCTGATCCTTTAGCTGTTGAACGAATAAAAGCGGAGCAAGAAGAATTACGAAAAATGAGTTCATTGTCTGAATTTAAAGAACATATTATTGTTGCTTTAGAGGACAAGCAAATCAGTATGGAAGAATTTCGTTTTCTTGAATCAGTAGCACGTACTAAACTTGAATTAAGCTCTGAACAAGTAAAAGAAATTATCCTTCAAACAGCGAATGAATTAGGTATAGAAGATCCATTTCCTGAAGTAGATGTACGATTTATAGAAACACTAGATACTGCTATTCGAAATAAAACATTTAATGAACTTGTTCTGAAACTAATGGGTGAGCAATATGGTGTTCATCCAAATGAATTTGACAAAGTTTTTGATTCGAGAGCATATGCCCTAGGTTTTGATCCGATTGAAGCAAGAAAGTCAGATTCAGTTACCATGACAAAAGATGAATTGAATGCTTTTCATTCCTTGATAATTGCACGTTCATGGTTGATGAGTATGGTCAAATTAAATACAGGAGGTGGTTTAAGTAATTATAAAATAGTAGGAGATTCTAACTCTCCGGAATCAAAAGAATATTGGCATAAATTTGCTTTCACAAGTCTTGAACGATTTGTTCAGCTTCGCCTTAAGACTCTTCAACTCGACGGTGGACTTGAATGGGTTACAAAACAAAATCAATGGCAAATTGGTAATATGGCTAGTTATGCATGGTGTAGTATATTTCCGAAAGATGCCATTACGAAAGCAGCTCTTTCACTACACTTATCGCTTTATGGTGATGGTTCACTTGCTGTAGGTTTTTTACCCGATTGGAAGGATAGAAAATACATTGAACATTATGGGTTGTTGACGGAAGTTACAAGAAGAAATTTATTAGCCTTTTTCCGCAAATATGAAAAGGATTTTAAAAAATATAAAAACCTTGTACTTTGGAATTGTAATGGAAATGATAGTTATGCAACAATTAGTGAAATGGTTGAAAAATACCCGTGGACTTTTCAATTTCATTATGAATTCGATCAAATTCAGTTTGTTTATAATATACAACAGACGATCTCTAGTCCATATTTAATTGGGGAATCTTTTGATATCATCTTCAATTTATTTAATGCACTTATTCCAGAAATCATTCAGGATTACGAAAATTCTTTGCCAGAAATCACGGATCCGTTGAAAGTACATGAAGACCAGATTGTAAAAACGTTACATGAAATTGAGTTGGGTGTTCAAGCTTATTTTAGGACATCTGGTAAAGTAACAAAAGAAATTAGTGGAACACCAAATGATGGCAAAATGTGCTACAAGGTATACGCAACTGAAGATGGATATGTTGTTAAGATGACATATGATCTAGTTGCGGATTATTCCAAGAATGAAATGTACTTTCATTTAAGTATTTCTAGTGGTGGAAGAGTAAATGATTACCACACTTCCATGGACGAATTAATTAAAGTATTTCAATTTTCAGATGAAGAATTTGAAAGAAATTATAGACCTGGACATCTCGTGTATCGGAAAAAGGTTAATCTAGATAATCCTGATGATAATTTAGTAAAATCTGCGATCGATTTTACTGCTGAATTTTCTTTGCACACAGCAAAAAATTATATGGATATTTTAGGTTTGTCGCCAATGATTGGTTCTGTGAATCAAATGGTATCGAATATCAATCTTGCTTTGGATCATATTTTAGAATCATCCGTCAAAGATTCATTTTCAAATTCCATAAAAATAGAACGTAATCTTGCTAAAGGATTGTATTATTTAGATTGGGTGGCTACTTCAAATAAAAAACAAGGATATCATTGGATTGGGTGGGGAATTAATGCTACAAATCCAAATGCATTGATGCTAGGAATAACC
>CAMCQW010000240.1 GCA_945877045.1 Chryseobacterium gleum | reverse complement strand
ATTAGTTGGCGCGGGTGAAATATATATGCCATTAATGGGAAGCGCGAATATTGGGACCAATTCCAGTTTCTTGTCCAAGCTAATTTTAGGATACAAAACAGATTGTCTTGGTGCAGCTGGACTTTCTCCTGTTCGATTTGCGCAACAAGGAGAAGTCGCTTCCTTGACGACTTCGGCATATTCTCCCCAAAATAAATTTACCAATTTCGGGGTGCCAGGCTTACGAATGATTGATATGGTTTCAACGGCTTTTGGTAACATAAATCTTCCTCAACACAATGCATTTTTCGCGAGAATGTCAAACGATCAATTTAACTTCCCCGGTTCAGGTAACTTTTCATCCGTTCAAGAGAACATTTTTGATGGAGGGGATCCTACATTTTGTAGCATTTATTTGGGAATAGAGGATGTGTTGCCGTATGCAAGAAGTGGCGCAACACAAAATCCGATGTCTCCACTTGCTGGTTTTCCTGGCCTTGGCTTCGAAGAATCCTTAACCCAATTGTATGGTCAGCTGTATAGCCAAAATGTAAAAGCAGTTGTCGGGACGATACCAGACATCACTCAAATGCCTTACTTTACTACCATACCTTACAATGGTTTAAATTTAGATGCTGAAAAGGCCGCATCATTAAATCAAATATACGGTCCCCTTGGCTTTAGTTTTACCGTTGGATCAAATTCCTTCATGATCGAGGACCCTACCGCAGGCGCTTTTGGTGTCCGCCCAATGGTGGAAGGAGAATTAATTTTATTAAGTGTTCCGCTTGATTCTATGAAATGTCATCAATACGGTAGCGTTTATCCTTTGAGAGATGAGTTTGTATTAACAATAGCGGAACTTCAAGAAATTAGAAATCAACTCTTAGCTTACAATCAAGTTATACGGCAATATTCTAATTTTTATGGTTTTGCCATTGCAGAAACAGCGGATTTTTACGCCAATCTATACGATGGATTTGTTTACAATGGCGTTACGATGTCCGCGAAATTTGTCTCAGGTGGTGCTTATTCACTTGATGGAATTCATTTAAACCCAAAAGGTAATGCTTTGCTGGCAAATGTCTTTATTACCGCGATCAACAAAACCTACAAAGCAAGCATTCCTTTGGCGAATGCCTTATCTTATTCATCCACCTATTTTCCTTAATTTTATCCTATGAAAAAATTTACTTTAACAAGTGCGTTTATCGCTCTATTTTTTATTGTTGGCGCTCAGCCGTGTACAGGAGGTCGCTACGCCAGTGAGATATTTCCGTCCTTTTCGGTGACGAGTAATATTGTTTATGGCCAAAATGCTTCATTTACCGGGGCAAATACGTCCTTGAAGCTCGACTTTTATGAAGGAACAGGTGATACGGAAGTCAATCGCCCATTAATTATTTGGGTACATGGGGGTAGTTTTCTTGGGGGAACAAAGACCGACATGGATGTTCAAGCACTATCGAGAAGTTTTGCTCAGAAAGGATATGCATGTGCCTCTATTGATTATAGAACAGGGTTTTTCCCCATCGATTCAGCGAATGCTGTTAAGGCAGTAGTTCGTGCAGTTCAAGATTTAAAAGGCGCCATTCGATTTTTTTACAAGGACGTCGCTACGGGAACAAATGCGTATAAAATTGATACCAATCGAATTTTTATTGGGGGTAGTTCAGCAGGGGCGATTACTTCGCTGCATGTTGCTTACCTAGATGATATTTGCGAAATAGCTCCCTATCTTTCCAATGCAACGATTAATGCACTGGGGGGATTGGAGGGAAATAGTGGTAGTCCCGGTTATTCTACAAAAACCCAAGGAGTAATAAATTTGTGTGGAGCTTTAGCAAGGTATTCTTGGCTTGAATCAGGCGATGTTCCTTTTGTATCTATTCACGGAACCAGTGATGGAATAGTAAAATATAACCGTGGAATTGTTAATCCAGGCACGCCATTGATGTATTTAGATGGAAGTAGATTGCTTTTTGATCGCGCCTGCGCCGTTAATGTTCAAAACAACTTTTATACTTTTCCTGGAGCTCCTCACGTGCCATATGCTGGGACTAGCGCAAATGCCATTGCTTATATGGATACTACTGATAATTTCATTCGGGATTTCCTTATTGACCAACTTGGTTGCACAAACAGCCCTCTACAAGTAGCAAACTCTCCTTTGCAAGGAGCTATTTTATACCCAACAAATTATTGTGATGGTTCTCCGGTTAATGAAACCTGTATTGCGGGCGTTAATGAAGAATCATTAAGTTATAGCGTAGAGCTCTTTCCTAATCCTTCCGAGGGTGTCGTTCATCTTCGCACGCAGGAGTTTAATTTTAGTCAAGTTGCCGTTCTGGACTTATTGGGCCGAACTGTTTTAAAAATACAGCCTAATAACCAAGAGGTTATACTTGAATTAAGCCATTTAAGACCAGGAAACTATCTTGTTACCTATTTATTAAATAATGGGAGTTATGGAACAAAAAAATTGGTGATTCGTTAACTTTACGATTAAATAATTACTATGAAAAAATGTTTTCTTTTAGGATTTTTATTCATCGGATTTAATTCGATGGCCCAAACTTGGAGCGGCGAAGTAGCACAAATTTTTTATAACAAATGTACTCAATGTCACCATCCTGGTGGAGGCGGCCCTTTTTCTTTAATGACCTACCAAGAGGCATCTCCAATGGCCGCAGCAATTGCTCAAGCGGTAAATGATAATTATATGCCCCCTTGGCCTCCAGATAATAACTACCAACAATATCAACACACGAGGTCTTTGTCTTCATTAGACAAAGCCACACTATTAAATTGGATTGCCATTAATGTGCCTGAAGGAAATGCAGCAAGCACGCCGCCGCCACCAATTTATAACAATAACAATATATTAGGGAACGGAGATTTAACCATCCAAATGCCGACATACATGAGCAAGGCTACGGCAATGGCTGATGATTATGTGTGTTTCGCTATTCCAACCAACCTCACACAAAATAGAATAATAAAAGCGGTAGAAGTTATTCCCGGAAATCCTGATATTGTTCATCATGCATTGGTTTACTATGACCCAACTAGTGCGGAGGTTACGGATACAGTTGGTGGTAATTGCGCCAGTCCGAGCAATGCTAATACGAAGCTTATAACTGGTTTCACCCCTGGCGCAACTCCGATGATTTTGCCCTCTGTAAATCCCTTAAAAATGGGAATTACCATTGGTGCCGGATCCCAAATTTATCTTAACATGCATTATCCCGACGGTAGT
>CAMCQW010000239.1 GCA_945877045.1 Chryseobacterium gleum | reverse complement strand
GTGCTTATAACTTATACCATATGGCATATTTCAAGTCAGGACCTTCCTTCAAACTTTCAAAGTTTTATCTCAACAAGTGAGGCACTTCTGAATGAGTTAGTAATGATTGGAGCTGCATTTTACTTTATTGGAAAGTTTGAAAACAGTTTGAAACAGAAAAAAATATTACATTCTTTACAAGAATTAAGAACAATCATTCATGTTATCGACATGCACCAATTAACGAAAGACCCTACTCATGTCGTACAAAACAATACGGACCATTCCCCTGAAAGGGCTCTCACAAAAAACGAATTAAACAGGTACCTAGACTATTGTAGTGAAATGTTATCTCTTACATCAAAAGTTGCAGCCACCTACAGCTTTAATAGCAATGACCAAATAGTATTAGACACGATTCATAATATTGAGGTTCTCAGCGGATCACTTTCGAATAAAATATGGCAAAAAATATCAATTAATATATAATACTTTTTGCGCCAAGACAATTGGCGTTTGATGATATAAATTCAGATTGTAAATAATTCAAGTTCATCAAAAGAATTTAAAAAATCCAACTACTTTTCAATAGATAATAAGGGAACTACATCAAAGGTTATTGTATGCGTTTTACCCTCCACTTTTTTAGATGCACATCAATTTTATTTTTATGGGATTTTTAATACTTGTCCTATTCTGATCATGTCAGATCGCAAGCCATTGGCTTTTTTAATTTTCGAGACAGAAGTATGGTATTTTTGAGCGATTTCCGATAAGGTATCCCCTGATTTCACTTTGTACTTTCGCTGACGAGATTTGACAACTGGTTTTTTCTTACCCGGAAGATTCGTTCCTTCCGTATTGTAGGGATATTTCTTTGTGTATTCTTCAAGGGTAATACTTACGTCAACTTGTAAATCGTAGTACTTAAAAAAATGCTGACGGATATTCACATAACTACTATACGAACTTAAAGGATTTCCATTCCAGTCGAAGCATTTAGTAACATTATCATTAAATTCGAGCACCTTTACCTCATTCAATGTAGGATAATAACTATGCATCATTGGCAATTGATTTTCTACCGCCCTGACGCCACCACCAGCTGAACCACGACTATCAAAACGCACATAACATTTACCATCTGTACTAGGCCCTACTACAGCAATCCAATAAACAGTTAAAGTTTTTGGATCTATTTGAATGTAGAGATTTTTAATGTCCGATTTAAATCCTTTTTTACGAATATTTTCTAAGCCCTTATTTATTTTCCAATTTATATATCCACCGAACTTATCCATACGGCGGGAGTGAAAAGAATGCAAGGCATCATAAACAGCTGGCATACCAAGTGCACAATACGAATCGTAGACAATTTCATCGTTAACGCCAATTTTTAAGGTGTCTGGGTTAATGCGATTAAAAGGTGGAATGGTAATCGTTGATTTAGTAGGAATAGCTATGGTATCGGGCAATTCTTCGTCCAAATCAGTTTGTGCGAACGCAACCTGATTCATTAGGAATGAAAAGCCTATAAATGCAATACAAAACGAAAGTAATTTTACCATACAAAAAAGAGTGTCTACTATTAATTGACTACTAAGTTACAATTTTTGAATCGCATGATCAATAAACACGCGTAATTAAGCATGGAAATATTTGCATAATCAAAACTAAAAATTAACGCCAGGAACTGTTCCAATAATTCGCAAGCTTAACCAATAATATTAATGCCGGCACCTCAATTAAAGGCCCAATAACGCCAGCAAAAGCCTCCCCTGAATTGATTCCAAAAACCCCTATACAAACAGCAATAGCTAATTCAAAATTATTTCCTGTTGCAGTAAAAGCAATAGCCGTTACCTCATCTTGTTTTGCGCCAAACTTTTTAGCCATTAAATAACTGATAACAAACATCAAAACAAAGTAAATAATCATCGGAATTGCAATTCTTACCACATCAATTGGAAGCGCTAACACCATTTCTCCTTTTAGTGAAAACATGTACATAATAGTAAAGAGCAAAGCGATTAAAGTCAAGGGGGAAACCGCCGGCAAATAAGAAGAGGTGAACCAAGCTTCCCCTTTAATCTTTATCAATAAATAGCGAGAAGCGAATCCTAATAAAAATGGTATACCGAGATAAATACCAACCGTTTTGGCAATTTCGAGCATGTCGACAGAAACGTTTGTTGTTTTAATCCCCATTTGACTTGGAAGAAACGAAAGGAAAATAAAAGCATAAAAACTAAAAAAGAAGACTTGGAAAATACTATTCATTGCTACCAAACCTGCTGCATACTCACGATTACCACTCGCCAACTCAATCCAAACAATGACCATCGCAATACATCTGGCTAGACCAATTATGATTAAACCAACCATATAATGTGGGAGATCCTTTAAAAAAGTAATCGCTAAAAGAAACATTAATAAAGGACCAATGATCCAATTTAACACAAGCGACAATAGCAAAACCTTCACGTTTTTAAAAACAGTACCCATCGACTCATATTTTACTTTCGCAAGCGGAGGATACATCATAATTATTAATCCAAGTGCGAGAGGTAAATTGAAAACTTCTTCTTTTACATTTTGGTTTTGAGAGGGGAAGAAATACCCAATTCCAATTCCAATTGCCATTGCAATAAAAATCCACCCTGTGAGATATCGATCTAGAAAAGAAAGTTTTTTAGTAGTTGTCATGCTTAATTTGATTAAAAAGATATAGAATTTGAACGCCAATTTCTTCAAAAGTAGAAAGATAAGCATCGCTAACCATAGGCGTGTTATCGTAAGCTTTAGGATCATCAAAAGGTAAGCCAATTCTGGCTATAGCTCCAGGAACAAAAGGACAATTGGCCTCTGCTTCAGTACACATCATAATGGCAAAGAAATCGGCCCTTGGATTTGCTTCGTGTTCCATCAATTTTGAAAAACAAGTAAGCGATTGATTTTCTCCAAATTCAATTAAATAAGCTGGGTTTGATACTTTTTGAAAAGTCGACACCTTGCAACCAACTTTTTGAAGCATTTCTATCACATTGGAATTTAGTTCTGTCACTTCTGTCCCCGCAGAAAAAGAGTTGGCATTTTCCACCTTATAATAATTCGCTGCTAACTGCCCCCATACTTGCCCCATATGGCTTCGCCTTGAATTGTGGGTGCAAACAAAAAGAAGCTGTAAAGAACTAGATTGACTCCGATGACTTAAAATGTGCGTTGCTAATTGACGCAAAGCCAAGTTTCTTGAGACAGGAATTAAGTCAAATTGCGTAACT
>CAMCQW010000238.1 GCA_945877045.1 Chryseobacterium gleum | reverse complement strand
AGAAATAGGGCACCAATAAACTTAAAGATGTATCCAATAATGGCTGTTTGCTCAATATCAATAATGCTGCGATAAAACCATTCTGCAATGTTGTTTTTAGCATATTCAGCATTGAATGCCAAAAGAACAAAAGCAATTAAGGCCCCAATTATAAGGATGATTTCATTCCTGCGGTTAAAATTACTTGTTGCATCACTGTTATTTTTTTGTTTACCAAAAAAAGATAGTTGTATCATGGATTTACGTTCATCATTCTGTAATCGACCAATTAAATAGATACAAAAAATGGATAGGGTAGGCGCGATGTTTATAAAAGTTATTTCTGTCTTTGTTTTGTTGAGGCAAAATAGCACCAAAACATTGACTAAAAACAAGTATTTAGCACTTTTTATAAGATAAAACTCAAGAACTGTTCGTTGATTTCTACCTACCAGTAATCGAATGCAAGCGTCGATAAAAAACCATATAAATCCGTAGATCGCGAATAAGACACCAAGTCTAAATAGTAGGGTAATAAGTTCCATCGTTATTTTGGAGTTACAATAAATTGTAGGTACTCTTTTGATGCCTCCGGAAAAGTGACCGGATTAAAGTCTTTACTGATAATTCGCCCTTCTGTTCTTCTATTGAGTTGGTTTATTTTCTCATAAAGAACATCGTTATCTTTGAATTGATTGATGTATTCTTCTGTTAACAAGATACTTTTTCCGCTTATTGGGTCTGCCCAAGTAGCAGGTTCTTTTTCGCCTTTTCCAACAGGGATAATTCTTCGCGGATCAATTTTTAATTCTTCGACTAAATATTTATAACAAGCCCTAGCTCTATTGATGGAAAGAATTTGGTTTTGACTTTCTTCTCCACGCGAATCGGTATGAGAAATTAATTCAATGACTATTTCTGGGTAATTAGTAAGTAATTCAGCCACGTATGCGAGTGAATCAGCTGAATTTATCGTGGAATCATTGATAAAGGTCCATTTATTAAATTCATAGCGAAGCTCAGGAAAGCGGATTATTTTTTTGTTTTCAAATAGCGGCTCATTTATTTCTGCCAATAAGATGTTTTTTTGTCCAGTGGCATCAATCACCGTAACCGTATACTTTCCTTTGTTAAGTTCTGAAAGATCTTCTGTTGTTTTCCCATTTGACCAAGCGATTTTATATGGAGGCACGCCGCTACTAATTGTCAGGTCTATTTTACCATCATATCCTTGAAATGTACTAACGTCGGTACTTTGAAGGCTGCTATTTAATTTGGGTGGTGGAATGCTTTTAGCAGTATAAAGATCGCAATCTTTTCCATCTCGATTGCTTGCCCAAATGATTTCGTTTCCTCGTTTTATTAAGTAGGCATCAAATTTCGGGGTATTAATTTTTTTTCCGAGGTTAATTGGCTTCGACCAATTATTCCATTTCCCCTTTTTGATACTGTAGTAGATATCCGCATCGCCCTCGCCTTTAAAGCCATTACTTGCAAAATATAGCGTGTCGTTACTTGGGCAAAGGAAAGGGGAGATTTCAAACCCAGGTGAATTGATAGCATTGCCCATGTGTTCTGGACTGTTCCAACCCTCACTTGATTTTGTAGATACATAAAGATCTTCTTCGCCTTCAGAATCACTCCCTTCAAATGAAAAAACGAGGACATCTTCGTTTTGAGATAAGAAGTAGGAAACAAATTTTCCATCAATGTCTAAATCAGGGATTGCCACTTTAATCGGAAGGCCCCAGATCGTATCTTTTAAGGTTGATACGGCAATTCCTTTTCGAATGTCCTTGTCTGTGGTATAGCTTGAAATTAGATAGAGCCTAGACGCTGCAGTGTCTTGTACGATCGCGAATACGGCATTGTTTAATTTGTTGTTAAGATTACCCATTGCTTTTCCTGCGCTCCATTCCATTCCGTTGTATTTACTGGTCCAAATATCTTGGTCATAAATACCACCGGTATTCTTTATTTCTAAGGTCCTCACAAAATATATTGTTTGACCATCAGGTGATAGGACAGGATTTGTTTCCTCAGCGGAACTATTAATTTGTCCTGGTAATCTTAAGGGATCTGTAAAATCATAGATTTGAGCCATGAATTCAAGGCTGAAACTGCAAATAAAGAATAGAAGTTTGGTCTTAAAATGCATAACTAATCATTATTTCGTGTCCGCCGTTACTAAAATAATTAATCCGGGTGGTCGCAAATTCCATGGAATACCCAATTTTTAATTCATCGCTAATTTCCATTCCAACCATAATTCCTGCCGATGCTCCTAAATGATAATTGACACCTGCCCAAAAAATATAATTGATGGTTGCTAAGGCACTAAATTCATACGACAACTTATTTGCTTGCATTCTTTTAATCAAAATGGCAGGTTGTATTTCGAGCCCATTGCCAATAGAAAAATTATAGCCAGTCATTAAATTCCAGTGGGTTCTTTGGTCAAAATTAATGCTTGAATTTCCAAAACTAATATAGTTTTTAGCAAGTTGCTTTGCCCCAATTGACAGGAAGAAATTACTGCTGTTAAGTGCCAATCCTGCTCCTGTGTTAAGTGAAAGCTGGTTTAATTTTCCTTGTGTAAACGCATCATATTCCAAGTCTCCTCCGTTATACGGCAACATTGGATCTGTTGAGTTCAGCACGACTGCTCTTGCAGGATTAAAAGAATGATTGCTCAAACCTATACTCGCACCAAGCGAGATTTTCCACTTGTTATTTATGGGAATTTTTAGAGCATAGTTTCCGGTAAAATCAGTGGATTTGAAAGCGCCGTAATTATCAGAAATGACCTGCCCACCTACAAAATGCATTAGTTTTAATTTCTTTTTTTTGCTAAAAGGAACAATTTCTTGCCCGATTCGACTAGCAGGATTGAAAATAACTTTTTCTTTCTTTTGTATTTTCGATTGCCCAAACAATGCCACAGTTCTTGGTTCTAATCCGAATCCAAGCATTTGCCATCGACCAATTAAAGTAATTTCGGTTTGGGGATTAATTGCCATCGCAGCAGGGTTGTAAACGGCCTTATTCAAAAGGAATTGGCTATATTGTGGTAATTGTTGACCTGTTGCTAAGCTTGTTAGCATTACCGTTAAACACACTAAGAGCTGTTTCAATCGAATCATTTTAATCGAATTATTGATACGGTTCCATTCAATGGTTCGCTTGACTGATCCTTCGCCAGTTCAATGATATAGTAATAGGAACCAACCGGTAACGGCTCTCCATTATACGTTCCATCCCATTCATTACTGCTATAATTTCCTTCAGAAG
>CAMCQW010000237.1 GCA_945877045.1 Chryseobacterium gleum | reverse complement strand
TTACTAAAACATATCTATAATGGAGTTCGTGAACCACTCCCATACGAAAGTATTGAAGGACTAGAAAACATAGACAAAGTCATTGAAATAGACCAAAGTCCCATTGGAAGAACACCCCGATCGAATCCAGTAACCTACACAAAAGTATTTGATGACATTCGCAGTTTATTTGCCTCCTTGCCGGAATCACAGATAAGGGGGTATAAACCAGGTCGGTTTTCATTTAACGTTTCAGGAGGGAAATGCGAAACATGTAATGGTGGAGGCATGCGCTTAATCGAAATGAATTTTTTGCCGGATGTTTACGTTAGTTGTGAAAACTGTCAAGGACAACGCTACAATAGAGAAACCATTGAAATAAAATATAAAGGTAAATCCATTGCCGATGTATTAAATATGAACATAACAGAAGCCGTTATTTTCTTTGAGAACTTACCAAAAATCCATAAAGTGCTAAGCACATTGAACAGTGTAGGACTCGGGTATGTAACATTAGGACAGTCATCCACCACACTCTCAGGAGGAGAAGCTCAGCGTATAAAATTAGCCAGTGAATTAACAAAAAAAGGGACAGGGAAAACCATTTATTTACTGGATGAGCCATCGACAGGTCTACACTTCAAAGACATCAAAATGTTATTAAAAGTTCTTCAACGATTAGTCGATGAAGGAAATACCGTTGTAGTAATTGAGCATAATTTGGATATAATAAAAACGGCTGATTATATTATTGATTTAGGACCTGAAGGTGGAAAAGGGGGCGGTAAAATTTGCTGTGAAGGAACGCCAGAACTAATCATAAAAAAACATGCATCTACATCTCATACTGCCCACTACTTAAAAAAAGAAATGCCGAACAAAAAATAATTTTTAAAAACTGCCTTCAAATATATGTTAGACAAAAATTTGAAGTAATTTTACATATAATTTTAAAAAAAATAAATCTTTATATCATGGCATTAGAAATTACAGATCAGAATTTTGATGAGTTAGTAATGAATTCAACGCAACCAGTAGTGGTAGATTTTTGGGCAGAATGGTGTGGGCCATGTAGAATGATCGGACCCGTTATTGAAGACATGGCAAAAGAATTTGAAGGAAGAGCCATCATAGGTAAAGTAGACGTAGATGCTAATTCTGAAGTTTCTGCTAAGTTTGGTGTTAGAAGTATTCCTACCGTTCTTTTTATTCAAAATGGAGTGGTCGTTGATAAATCAGTTGGGGCAGTTCCAAAAGCTACACTTACTGAAAAATTAAATGCCTTGTTGTCATAACAACCCATTAGCAATTAAAAATTGCTTATTTTTTCTTAAAAATGGATAATTTCTTTCGCCGCTTAAAACTTTATGGGATTGGATTTGGCATTGGTTTGGTTTGCGTATTTCTTTTTTTTCGCAACAGGGGCTGTAATTGGCTTCCTGAAAACCGGGTAAAAGCATCCATCATTGAGCGCGTAATTATTGTTCATGAAGATGAAATTTCAGCCTTCAAAGCATTAGGGATAACGGATGTGCAACTCAACAAAATCATTCAAAATGCCTCCGTATCTTTTTCAGAAAGTAAAAAAAAAGGCGAGCCTAAAGCCTACAAATTAACTGGTGAATTACCGAACGGCAAAGCAATCAATTTCATCTTAACATTACCGGATAGGAGTTTTGTGAGCGAATTAAAAATTAAACCCACTAAAATTGGTCAAGTAAAAAATTCAATCAAAGGAAAAGGCTATCCTGTTCTTTTTCAAAAAAACAAAGAACTTTTCTATTTAGGAACCGACAAAGAAATACTTTCTAGCTTAAAAACTATCGGAATTATTAAAAGCGAGCAATTATTAAAGTTGATTAAGAAAAATGGCTACATAGATTTTGCGAATACCACCTTTAATAGTGAAAAATCATCGCATTGTTGGGTCATTGATCAGCCAATAAATAAATTTTCCATTCAAACATCTTGGTACAAAGAAAAAATCGCATTAACATCTTTCGATTCCGAAACGCCAAAAGAAAATCGATAGTTAATTAAACCTATTCATGTTAATAAATTAATGCCTTGGGATGGCTCAATAATTCAATAATTAATACATTTGTTATATGGAATTTTCGGCTGAACAAATCGCAGGTATATTAAATGGCGAAATCATTGGTGACCCGGCCATTATCGTAAACGGTTTAGCTAAGATAGAAGAAGGAAAAATAGGCACCTTGTCTTTTCTTTCCAATCCAAAATACGAAAGTTATATTTACACAACTGAATCTAGTATTTGCATCGTTAATTCAAGCTTTCAAGCAAGTAAATCCCTACCAGAAACGCTTACCATCATTAAGGTAGCTGATGCTTATGCTTGTTTTGCAAAGCTATTGGAGGTATATAACAATCTATCAAAAAAACAAGCCCTTATTGAACAACCTTCCTATATAGACGCTAGTGCTAAATTAGGAGAAGGAATCTATTTAGGTGCCTTTACTTATGTGGGCAAAAATGTGGAAATTGGCGAAAACTGCACGATCTATCCAAATGTATATTTGGGAGATAATGTGAAAATTGGAAAAAACACCACCCTACACCCTTGTGTCAGTATTTATGATTCCTGCATTATTGGGGATGATTGCATTATCCATGCAGGGGTCGTAATTGGATCCGATGGATTTGGTTTTGCGCCAGATGAAAACGGTGCCTTTCAAAAAGTTCCGCAAATTGGCAATGTAGTTATTGAAGATCAGGTAGAAATTGGTTCGAATTCAACCATCGATAGAGCAACCATGGGATCGACTATTATTCGAAAAGGAGTGAAAATTGATAATCTTTGTCAGTTGGCACACAACGTTGAAGTGGGAGAAAATACGGCAATTGCTGCCCAAGTTGGTGTGGCTGGATCGGCAAAAATTGGCCGACGTGTAATGATTGGTGGACAAGCTGGAATAAGTGGACACCTACACATTGCAGATGAGACAAAAATTGTAGCGCAATCGGGTGTTCCTGCAACGGTAAAGAGAGCCACCACCTTAATGGGATCACCTAGCTTTCCAATTGATGATTTCAAACGATCGTTTATTGGGTTTCGGAAGTTACCCCAACTAATGAATAGAATTAGTGAATTAGAAGCAAAAATAGAAACGCTTATTTCAAAAAAAGATTAGCATGAAAGAAAGACAGTGCACCTTAAAAAATTCGGTGATTTTTAAAGGAATAGGATTGCATTCTGGCGAATTAGTAACCCTGGAAGTTTGTCCTGCAGATGAAAATCATGGGTATGTTTTTCAGCGAACAGACTTGCCCGGAGAAC
>CAMCQW010000236.1 GCA_945877045.1 Chryseobacterium gleum | reverse complement strand
AATCATCTGATTTTTTAGCAGGGAAAATAAAAAAATATTATCAGCTTTATGATCCTATTTTTCCAAACATAATTGCTAAGTATTCCGACAATATTATAAAAGTTTGCAACCCTGCATCACACAGAAGCGAAATTGATTCTTTTATACGTGAAAGAAATTCATCATACACCTTATTAAGCATAACATATCAAATGCTTGATTTACTATTATGGATAAAAGATTACTTTGATCAAAATCCCAATATTACTGAAAACAGACTAAAATATAGGTTAGTCGATAACGGCTCAAATGCTAATGTAGTCGAAGGTATTATTCAAAAGGATAATTTAAACTATTTTAATTGTGAAGGTGTTTTTATACCAAATAAACTAATAACTGAATTAGGCTTAAAAATTGGAGATGAGATAAGAATTATTAATCCTGCAAACAATACCAATGATTGGACTAAAGAAAAGTATAAGCAATACGCGCTTGATATTGAAAAAAAGCTAATGCCATGATATTTTTTTTCGGATCATGAATATTTCTCTTTTAGCAAATAAAAAAAGACAACAATATGTCAACAGATAAGAATCAAAATCCCGAACAAATAGCGAGGGATAAAATTGACCAAATGCTAATTGAAGCAGGTTGGCTAGTACAGTCAAAAGACAAGTTAAACTTGTCTGCTGGTATTGGTATTGCTTTGCGTGAAACAAATACGGAATCTGGATCTGCTGATTACATATTGTTTGTCAATTCAAGAGCAGTAGGTGTCATTGAAGCTAAAGCAGAAGATTTAGGATATAAATTGTTGCAAGTTGAAGAACAGTCTGCAAGATATTCTATGGACGCTATTAAGATTGGGAAATTCAAATTGGATAATGAAAAGCCTTTCGTTTATGAAAGTACCGGAACGATAACCCGTTTTACTGATTATCGAGACCCAAAACCAAGAGGACGAAATGTTTTTTGGTTTCATAAACCCGAAACCATTGCTGAATGGATTAAAAAAGGCCCATCACTTAGACAAAGATTACTGACTATTCCAGCGCTTGACCCAACTGGTTTGCGCCCTGCTCAAATTGTAGCAGTCGAAAACTTGGAAACATCCTTTAAAAATAATAGACCAAGAGCATTGATTCAAATGGCTACGGGTGCAGGTAAAACATTTACGGCAGCCACTTTTGTTTACCGACTCCTAAAACATTCAGATGCGAAACGAATTCTATTTGTTGTTGACACCAAGAATCTAGGTGAACAGGCAGAACAGGAGTTTATGTCTTATCAGCCCAATGACGACAATAGAAAATTCATTGAGTTATACAATGTTCAGCGTTTAAATTCAAGTTACATTGCCTCTGACAGCCAAGTATGTATTTCAACAATACAACGTCTATATTCCATTTTAAAAGGAGAAGATTTGGAGGAAAGTGCAGAGCTTGAAAACCCAGAGGAAAGTTCTTGGATGGAACAACAAATGAGCAATAAAAAGGCTGTTCCAGTAGATTACACACCTAAAGTACCCATTGAACAATTCGACTTTATCGTAATTGACGAATGTCACCGTTCCATTTATAACCTATGGAAACAAGTATTAGATTATTTTGACGCTTCACTGATAGGGCTAACAGCAACTCCAGATAAAAGAACCTTTGGTTTTTTTAATGAAAATGTAGTTAGTCAATATACCTATGAAGAGTCCGTAATAGATGGCGTAAACGTGCCTTATGATGTATATACCATCGATACGGAAATTTCGCAAAAAGGAGATACGATAAAAGCAGGTTGGTTTATAGATAGAAGAGATAAATTGACTAGAGCTCAACGTTGGCAGCAGGAAGATGAGGATATTGATTACAAGAAAAATGACTTGGATAAAAAGGTGGTGAATGTGAGTCAAATCCGCAGTATCATTAAAGAATACAAAAGAGCTTTAAAAACTGAAATATTCCCCAATCGATTAGATAAAAATGGCGAATATGAAGTACCTAAAACATTGGTTTTTGCCAAAACCGATAGTCATGCCGATGATATTATAAAGATAATAAGAGAGGAATTTAATGAAGGTAATGACTTTTGTAAAAAAGTAACATATAAAGCAGATGAAGACCCAAAATCTGTATTGAATCGGTTCCGAAATTCTTATTACCCTAGAATTGCAGTTACAGTAGATATGATTGCGACAGGTACAGATGTGAAACCTTTAGAGGTATTGCTCTTTATGCGCGATGTGAAAAGTGTGAACTACTTTGAGCAAATGAAAGGAAGAGGAACACGAACCATTAATAACGATACGTTTCAAATGGTTTCTCGCACCGCAAAAAGTAAAACACACTTTGTAATTGTCGATGCCATTGGAGTCACTAAATCTAAAAAGACTGATAGCCGTCCCCTTGAAAGGCAGCCTACTGTGCCATTAAAAGATTTACTTGGAGCCGTTGCAATGGGAATTTCAGACGAAGACCTATTCCTTTCATTATCGAACAGGTTGATTCGCCTTGAAAAGCAAATTACCGAAAATGAAAAAGATAAATTGATTGAATTATCAGGAGGTAAAAACTTAAAACAGATTACCAAAGAGTTGATCAAGGCATACGATCAGGATGAAATAGATGCAAGAGCACAACTTGAAATTGATAAAATTCCAGTGGAAGATAGAACACCTCATCTTATTGAAGAGTCAAAGCTTACCGCACATAATCAATTGATTAATGAAGCAACTTCCACATTCAATGGAGAATTAAATACCTACTTGGATAATGTGCGAAGAGAACACGAACAAATTATTGACAGTATTAACCTTGATACCATTACCAAATCGGAATGGGATACAACATCAGTGGATAAGGCAAATGCTATTATGAAAGATTTTAGTGAGTATCTGGAATTACATAAGGACGAAATACAAGCCTTGAGTATTTTCTACAATCAACCCTACAACCGAAGAGAAATCACCTTTAAGATGATTAAGGATGTGTTTGATAAATTGAAATTGGAACAACCACTCTTAGCACCTGATTATGTTTGGAATGCATACGCTGCATTGGAAACTGTAAAAAGTGAAAAACCCAAAGACGAGTTAACCGCATTAGTATCTTTAATTCGTAGAGCCTGTGGAATAGATAGCGAATTGAAAGCCTTCGACAAGACGATTGATGAAAATTTCAGAAAATGGATTTTTAAGCAAAATGCTGGAAAACACAACCGTTTTACCAATGAGCAATTGGATTGGTTGCGAATGATTAAAGACCATGTTGTTAGTAGTTATCACATTGAAATAGAAGATTTGGATTACACACCATTTGACAGCCAAGGTGGCAGAGGGAA
>CAMCQW010000235.1 GCA_945877045.1 Chryseobacterium gleum | reverse complement strand
CATTAAAATAATGGGTGTAGCCAAAACCTACCGTTAAGAAGGATGATAATTTGTTTAATTCACTCACGTCGTATCCTAAATAAGAATCAACTCCAATTAACCAGGGGCGGTAACTGAATCCGTAAAAGGCATATCCAACGGTAAATCGGAAGGACGATGCCACATCAGACACCAAAACCAAGGCAACAACCGGCTCCACATAAGGGGCATTCAAACGTTTATAAAAAATGCCATTTTCTTTCAAAGCATCCGTAGCGATTATCGTCTGCCCATACCCAAGTTTAACGCCAAAATCAGTTCCTATCTTATCGGTCCAAAATTTCTCGTGGCCCACTTTTACGAAACCGGTTATGGTATGCATTCCACCAAAAACTTTTGAAGGAACCCTAAATTCATTGACCGCAAAATACGTGTAATGTAACCCAGCTCCAAAAGACAAATTATTTTTCAACTTATATTGATAATAAGGAGATACCGAAACAAAGACTTGCATGATTGACTTAAATGCTTTGTTAACAAATGAATTAGGCAAACCTAACTCAATGGTAAAAGAATCATCTGACTCCATACCTTGCGATAAGAAAGACGATACATTAAAAAAAATCGCTAAAAGAAATAATAAAATGTACTTTTTCATCTGAACAAAGATAAAAAATAAATCTTCGATGGGATTATTCTTTTTTGTAGTTTCTAAAATGAGTTTCATTTTGACATTCAGAAAAAAAATAACTTACTATTCGTTTCTACTCCGTCTTGATTGGTAAAAAGAGGACGAAGGTGGGCCTGGACGGATCGAGGCGTCAGGAATACGGAAAAGCGTTTGTCGTTTGATAAGCTATGCTTATCAATTTTTCGACTCTTCCTACTTTTTTTTCCGCAAAAAAAGTAGCAAAAAAACTCGAAAGTGGCATACGTTCATTCTCTCCAATCCTAAGACTTGACCGTTTCGGTGATTTCTACCGAACTACCTCACGGTACCCAAATCTTAGTTCAATACAATCATTCTCTTATGCAAGCTTTCATTAAAAAAAAACTTACTATTCGTTTATCTCCTTCTCGTTAACCTTTTCCATTTTTCAGTTTTTTGCGGTAATTATTCCTTACAAAAAGCAATGATTTCTGAAAGAAAGAGGCGCTTTCATTTTCTAGTTTAAGTAAGACAACCGGTAATATGAACGCTATGAATATCATTATCCACTTCAGCAATATGAGCAAACCATTTTCAAGGGGTGAAAAGTGATGGCCTTTAAGAAAATAACTAGTAACAAATTCTAACGCGAGTAGATTCAGAACAAATAATCCGATCAACTTAAATTGGCTCCATCGAAAAGGATGAAGTCCATACACCTTATAAATATAAAATGAGCGAGCAAAATTATAGAAAACATAAATAAATCCGGTAGAAAAAGCAGCGCCATTTATTCCATAGATTGGAATGAGGTACATATTAAGCAAGAAAATACCAACGCACAAAAACAGTGTAAATACCAAATCAAATTTGTACTTCCGGGAAGTTGCGAAGATGGTGCCATTAAGTCCACAATACATATCGACCATTCTGCCAACCATTAAGAAAAGCAACACATAAATGCCCGAGCTATATTCCGCGCGTAAAAATGAAAACAACTCCTGTCTTGGTGTCCAAACCACAAGAAAAGACAGCAGACCAATCAACAAACCCACTGCACTAGATTTTTCATACAGCGACTGCATGCCCACCATATTTTTTTCTTTCCAAAAGCGTGCAATTATTGGGGAGCTCACTCGAATCATGGAACGATAAGGAACTTGAATCGCAGAAGTAATATATACCATCGTTGTATAAACCCCCGTTTCTTTTAATCCAAGCATGGAAGCAATCATCATGGCATCCATAGAAATAACAAACAAAGCAGCTAAGGTATTTAGGTAACTGTAAGAGCTGAATGACAATAAGATTTTCCTAAAGCGTTTGGGAACAGTTATCGATTTTAGCGAGAAATGTAATTCGCCAATTTTCACCAAGTAAAAACACAAGAAAATTGCTGGAATAAAATAAGCGCTAAGGTAGAGGACAAAAAATTGATTGAAATCAAAGCATCCCATTCCAAATAATAGCAACAATACAGTTACCACCAAACGAACAACGATATCTTGAAGAAAAACAGGCAGGATATTTTTGTGCAAGCCACGCATGTGATTTTCGAAAAGCATAAAGAAAACGGTTCCAATCCCCAGTGGAATGACCCAAAAATAATAAGCAACAAATAGCGGGGATTTTAAGGAAAAATAAGTGGCTATTTTTGACTGAAAAGCGAAGAAAATTATAGTGAAAAGAACTATCCCAAAACAAACTACCAGGGAATTAAGCAATAAAAAGCCATAATTTTTCCGACTATCATTTCTGAAAAAGGGAAAGAATCTCCAAGTAGCATAGACAGTTCCAAGATTAGACAATTGCGCAAATAATAAGCCAACGGTTACAATCAGATTTACTAAACCAACCTCTTCAGCGTTAAGAAAAATTAAAAATAGGAAAGCTTTATTGAGGTATCCTAATACCAAACCCAGGTAGGAAATTACCGTAGTCCGTAATGCATCTTTTTGGATGATTCCCATAGTCAATAAATAACTTTAAGCGGTTAATTTATTGATTTACTTTGACAAATGCATATTTCGCTCCGAATAGATTTTGGTAAAAAATGGATCTTTAAGATTTTTTATAAAGCGTATGGCTTCACCCGTAGATTTCATTTCTGGTCCCAGTTCCTTTTTGACATCCGGAAACTTCTCATAAGAAAACACAGGGATTTTAATGGCATATCCTTCTTTTCTTGGCTTAAAGTCGAAATCTGTTACCTTCTTCTCCCCTAACATGACTTTGGTGGCATAATTCACATAGGGTTCATCGTATGCTTTAGCAATAAAAGGAACAGTACGCGATGCACGAGGATTCGCTTCAATCACATATACTTTATCATCCTTTATCGCAAACTGAATATTTATTAATCCAACGGTTTTTAGCGCAAGGGCAATACGTTTTGTTATGTCTTCAATTTGTGTCATCACGAAATCTCCCAAGTTATAAGGAGGTAGTACCGCATACGAATCACCAGAATGAATACCAGCAGGTTCAATGTGCTGCATTATTCCTATGATGTACACATTTTCTCCGTCACAGATGGCATCTGCTTCTGCTTCGCCTGCACCTACCAGAAAATGATCCAATAAAATTTGATTGTTCCCCATTTCATTGATAATATCCACAACATGATGCTCTAACTCATCTTTATTGATGACAATTTTCATTTTTTGTCCCCCCAAAACATAACTCGGACGCACCAATAATGGAAAACCAAGGTCATCGGCTAATACCAAGGCTT
>CAMCQW010000234.1 GCA_945877045.1 Chryseobacterium gleum | reverse complement strand
CGCTTAGTAACCTCACTTTCTTCTATTTTAGACGCTTCTTCATGAATCGCTTTCCAATTTGTTGCTCCCTCCACTTCTTCAAAAGTAAAAACTGAGCTTAGAGAAGGCGTATTGGGACGGATTTTTTCTACTTTATCAAACAATTCTTTATTAGAAACCACGATTAATTTCACGGAAGCATTATTGATTATAAAAGAATAATCAGATTCTGAACTTGTAGGATAAAGCGGTACAAGAATTGCCCCTATTTGTTGGACTGCAATATCAAAGATATTCCACTCTACCCTATTATTCGCCGATACGGATACCCGATCACCTTTTTGAATATTGAGTGCAATTAGTCCCCTAGAGACAAGCATGACCTCATCAAGAAATTGTTGTGTTGAAGTACCAATCCAATCGCCTGATACTTTGGTGACAAACATCGTAGCATTCGGATAATTTTTTACTTGGTGATAGGGAACATCAAAAAGTCTTTTAGCGTAGAACATAGGCTTAATTTATTAAGCGAATATAACCAAAAGATTATAAAAAGAATACTCCAAAAAAGGAAATAAGAATAATACCTATAATATTTAACACTAAACCGGCCCTTGCCATCTGTCCCATAGATACAAAACCAGAAGAAAAAACAATAGCGTTAGGCGGTGTTCCCATCGGAAGCATAAAGGCACAACTTGCCGCTAAGGTGAGAGGAATACATAATTGCAGGATATCAAATCCAGCAAATTTTGCGAAGGCCGCAACAATTGGAACACAAATAACTACCAAAGCTATGTTCGATAATAATTCTGATGCAAAAATAGTTATAGTGACCATTGCAACAATAATGACAAATATCGATTCATTATTAAACGATGCGAGTACATCCGTTAATAAGGCAACTATACCATTCACTTCTAACATTTTAGCAAGCGCCAATCCACCGCCAAAGAGTAATAAAATTCCCCAAGGCAATTTTTCAGTATCCGACCAATTCAAAAGTGGCTTTTTCGTTTTATTAGCTGGAATAATAAATAGTAAGACAGCGCCTAATATGGCAACGTTTTCATCGTCGTATTTTACTGGTGTAAGATCGTTGATTAAATCCTTGAAGATCCATAAAACCACCACCCCACCAAAAACTAAGACCACTCTAATTTGTTCCGTGGACCAGGGTTTTTTCACAATTTTAAAATCATGTAAATCCAGTCGTTCTTTACCAAGCGAAAAATAAAAATAAACGTAAGTAATAAAAAGCATTAACACACTAATAGGCAACGCAATCTTCATCCATTCAAAAAACCCTATGGTAATCCCATAATTTTGTTCTAAAATGGCAGCCATTTGTGTATTGGTTGGCGTCCCAACAAGCGTGGCCATTCCACCAATACTCGATGCATAAGCAATCGATAGCACTAAATAAAGACTAAATTTTGATTTTTGATGTTCTACAGGAAGTGCGTGAATTATAGCCATTGCCATGGGAAGCATCATTAGCGCAGTTGCGGTATTGGAAATCCACATACTAATCAATCCGGTACTAAAAATAAAACCAAGCAAAATTCTTGGTTTTGAATCCCCAACAATAGTTAATATTCCGTGGGCAATTTGTTCGTGCACCCGCCATTTTTCTAGGCCTAAGGCCAAGATAAATCCGCCTAAAAACAAATAAACGTTGCTATTACCGTAAGCACTTGCTAAATCAGCAGGTTTAAGAATTCCAAGTGGAATAGCTAAAACCAAAGGGAGAAGAGCTGTTAAATAAATGGGAATGATCTCTAAGATCCACAGAAAAATCATTAATCCACCGAGTGCAATCGCATTCCAGAAAGTAGAATTTCCGCCAGAGATAAACAAAGTGAAAAAGAAACCAATGAACCCTAACAAGGCAAAAATTGATTTCCACTTCATTCTATCCTCTTACTTGTTTAAAGTATTCAAAGCATCAACAAAATAATCTGACTTAGTCTCAATCTCCGTATAGATAGCTCTAAATGCAGCTTTACCTTTCGCTTTGTTCATTTTACTTAATTGATCATCTTGAAAATCTGCCACTTCGGTAATTAATTTTTCAGAAGCCTCTATTTTTTTTGAGTCAGCAATTTGGATAAAATAACACTCATCCACTACATCAAAAACCATTTCATTAAGGCCTTTCTTTAAACTTCTTTTATTTCCCATTTGTATTTTTTGAGTAAAAGTAATGCGATTATTCTAGTTTTTCACTCGATAGACAAAGATATTTGAGTTTGTAGTATAATGAAATCGCAACCATGCCTTAAGATTCCGTAATTTTGCAGTCATGAAATACCCAATTATAAATTTAAGAAAAGCGAAAGATCATTCCGTATTAAGAAAGCACCCTTGGGTATTTTCAGGCGCGATTTATACCGACACCAGTGCCATAAAAGACGGTGATATCGTTGCAGTTCACAACCATCGAAACGACTTTTTAGCCATTGGGCATTTTCAGCATGCGACCATCTCAGTTAGAATTCAAACATTTACAAATGAATTGATTAACGCGCATTTTTTCACTGAAAAACTCAAAAATGCCCTGCAGTTACGCTACGATTTGGGACTTGACAGCAAAGTGAATTCCATCTTTAGAATTTGTCATGGCGAAGGAGATGGATTGCCAGGATTAATCATAGATTACTATAACGGAGTGGCCGTTATTCAATGTCATTCGATAGGTATGTATCATTGTCTCGCAGATATTTCTCTTGCACTTCAAACTATTCTAAAGGGAAAACTAAGCGCTATTTATTCCAAATCTTCCGATACGTTATCCGCAAAAAATGAGATCGAAGACTCCTATTTATTTGGATCATGTGAGCTTCCTCATCAAGCAATGGAAAATGGCGTTAATTACCATATTGATTGGATAAATGGACAAAAAACAGGATTTTTCATTGACCAAAGAGAAAACCGGGCGATTCTTGGCAGGTATGCAAAAGGGAAAAAGATATTGAATGCTTTTTGCTATTCAGGTGGATTCAGTTTACAGGCATTGTATAAAGGAGCAAACATTGTGCATTCTTTAGATAGTTCCAAAAAAGCCATTGTTTTAACCGAAGAAAATATCTTACTAAATACATTTAAAGGAAAGCATGCGTGTATTGTTGCAGATGCCATGGAATACCTAAAAGAGGTGGAAGAAGCGTACGATATTATTGTTATTGATCCGCCTGCATTTGCGAAACACCGTGATAAGCGTCACCAAGCGATCCAAGGATACAAGCGTTTGAACGCACATGTATTTAGGCAAATCAAACCAGGCGGGATTATTTTTACTTTTTCCTGCTCACAAGTTGTGGACAAACAACTTTTCACCAATACCATCATTGCGGCAGCCATTGAAGCGGGAAGAAACATTCGAATTTTAGAACAGTT
>CAMCQW010000233.1 GCA_945877045.1 Chryseobacterium gleum | reverse complement strand
CATACGGAATATACATGTATAGCAATGTGCTACTCATTATCATTATTAAAAAATTCATGTGGCGATTTGAAATCACTAATATTTGGGTCTTCTTTTCGGTAACTATTTTTCTGTCCATCATAATACCGATTCTTAGTTATGAGTTATTTGAGAAGCACCTATTGAAATTAAATCGAAAATTTTCGGTGATAAAAACGGAAAGATAATGAATGGCAATGTTTAAGTTTACAAACAGTGCTGTTAAGGATTTATCTGAAATTTGGAGTTACACAATTGATACTTGGTCTGAAAGTCAAGCGGATACGTGCCATAAAGATTTTGATTTAACCCAGCAAACTTTCGATCTCCGTATTAATAGTTACCTTGGCTGCAGTCCTTTAATATAAATGGCCAGGTACCATTCCTTCCATATTATTTTTATATTAAAACAAACTATTTTAGACCACTATTTGTTTATCATTTGGAAAATTGATTCAACTTTTTTATAATTTTGCCCGTCGGGTGCAATTTTTATTAAAAAAAAACAACTAAAGAATTTAATGTATAAAATAAACAAGAACATGAGAAATAGTCTACTAATTTTAGGATTAATAATTCTTTTTAAAACGAATGCATCCGCACAATCATACAACACACTTTGGATTCCTGATACATTAACAGGTACTAATTTTAACCTAACCATCAAAGATACCTTTGCTCAAATTGTGAACACAGGAAATCAAACCATTACTGGTGGAATCAATGGGAAATTTTGGGGTCCTACCTTGATCATTAATAAAGGGGACGTGGTGAACATGAACGTTCAAAATGATTTGAATGATTCAACAACGATCCATTGGCACGGAATGCATTTACCTGCTGTGATGGATGGTGGTCCGCATCAGATTATTCCTCCAGGAACACTTTGGCAACCCTATTGGGAAGTGAAAAATCAAGCTTCTACGCTTTGGTATCATCCACATTTGCATGAAATGTCACAGGAACAAATTACAAAAGGTATTGGAGGCTTTATCATTGTGCGTGACGCAGCAGAAGCAGCACTTGCTTTACCAAGAAAATACGGTGTTGACGATATTCCTATTGCCATTACTGATAGAGACTTTAATACACAAAATCAATTCTCAATTGTTCCTTATGGAGATAGTATAATGGCTAACATGACTTTGAGGGCTCAATACTCAGTTCCTGCTCAATACGTTCGCCTGCGATTACTAAACGGCGCAATTGAAGCTTCCTACAATCTCGGATTTAGCGATAATAGATCCTTTTATATAATTGGAACGGATGGTGGATTGTTAGATGCTCCCTTGCTAATAAATGGGACAACGCCTCGCTATTTATTGTCAGCCGGAGAACGTGTTGAAATTTTAGTAAATTTTTCAGGGCAATCTGGAAGTTCCGTTTTCTTAAAAGCGTATAACCAAAGTTTAGGGAATTTTATTCCAGGTGGAGAAAGTTTTCCAAATGGTCCATTTGCAAGTTTCCTTGGTCATACCAATTATAACATTGTGAAATTGAACGTTACCAATACAACTGCTAATCCGATTACAAGTGTGCCAACTTCCCTTGTAACGAATACCTATCCTTTAGAACAAGATGCTGCTCTAACAAGAATCATTACGCTTAGTGATAGCGCTGGAGTAACAAGTGTTCCAATCTTAGGACCAAATGCTTTTATATTAGGGCATCAATTATTTAATTTCAATACGATCAATCATTCTATTCCTTTGAATCAAACAGAAGTATGGGAATTGAAAAGCACTTCTGTTTTTGGGCATCCTTTCCATATTCATGATGTTGAATTTAAAATATTGACAATTAATGGAGCAACACCACCCACTTATCAGCAAGGGTGGAAAGATGTTGTTCTTGTGGAAGGAGGAAAAACCGTCAGGTTCATCGCAAAATTTGATGATTATGCTGATGCAATACATCCATTTATGTATCATTGTCACATTGCCTTGCATGAAGACGAAGGCATGATGGGGCAATTTGTGGTAACAGATCTAAACTCAGTAAATGAAATTTCCAAGGTAGAAATACCGATTACATTATATCCAAATCCAGCACATGATAAATTGTTTGTTGAGTTTAAGAATCAAGCTCAATCTGCCTATTATGTTAGCATAAAAGATTTATTAGGACGAACAAAATTGATGTTGCCCAATCCATATTTAAAAGATGGAATAGATATTAGCACATTAAGTAAAGGCGTTTATACTATATCTATTATGGAAAAAGGTAGCAAACAAGTGATTACAAAAACGTTTATTGTAAACTAAGACAATGAAATCTGCCTTAGTAACAAGTGTTTGTTTACTTTTCATTTTTTTATTTGGCAGTTTTAATTTAACGCTCGAAAAACGAGTTGATAATTTTACCTTACGGAATGTAAATGGAAAAAATGTATCAACCCAAGATTATAAAGATGCAAAAGGATTTATAGTCATTTTTACCTGTAATCATTGCCCATTTGCTAAATTATATACCAATCGTTTTAATGAGTTGAATACAAAATATTCCAAATTAGAGGTTCCTTTGTTAGCCATTAATTCGATGGATACCTTGTTATACGAAGAGGAAACTTTTGAACTAATGCAAAAAAAAGCAACTAAGGAGAAATTTAATTTCCCTTATTTACAAGATGTTACACAAGCTGTTGGTAAATTATTTGATGCACAACATACACCCATGGCATTTGTGATTTGGAAAGAAAATAATGAATGGATTATTAAGTATAAAGGAGCAGTTGACGATAATGGAGCTCATCCAAAACTCGCAAACTCCTACATATCAAATGCAGTTGATGAGTTGTTGAATGGCAAGCCTGTTACAAATTCAGAAACTGAATCTTTTGGCTGTGCTATTTTTTATAGAAAATAGATTTCTCCTGAGGGACTAGAGAATTAAACATCCAAAACTGTCACCCTCCTCAATCCTCCCTCGAAGGAGGAAGCAATAAATCTTACTCAGTGAAGACGGATATACTAAATTCAATGGGTTTTAAAAACCTGCTATGGCAGGTTGTTTTCCCCCTCTAGAGGGGGACTAAGGGGGGGAGGAATCAATGAGCCTTCTACTTTGAGTGTGAAAGGATTTTTTAATTTTAAATTCTATATAATGCCTAATATTTATATTTTTGCATCGTAATAAAATATAACACATGAAACTACAAAAATTATTATCAGGATCAGAGCCGCTAACTCAATACTATATTGTGATAATTAGAGTCGTAATAGGGATTCTATTTATCTATCACGGACGTGAATTATTTGATGCTAAAGCAATGGCAGGTTTTGCTGCTTCGCTTAAAGATTTGCATTTTCCACTGCCGCTTCTTATGGCCTACCTGCGCACTGGAGCAGAGTTCTTTGGTGGAAT
>CAMCQW010000232.1 GCA_945877045.1 Chryseobacterium gleum | reverse complement strand
TGTGAAACAAAGCGAGCAAAAGGCACCGTTAAATCATACCTTAACGCTTTTTCTGAAATAGAACTTGTAAATCGCTGTAAATTACCGGTATTTAGCGCTTCTACATCTGCTTTTTTAACCTTCTCACCTGAATTTAAAATCCGAAAAATTAGTCGATCACCTTCTTCCCCATATTTACCCATTAAGGTTTGAGACAATTCAAAACTAGGCGTTTCAATAGGCAGAAAACCATGGAGTTGAAATACTTTACGTATCACAGAAAATAAATAAGTACGTTTTGCGACATCTAAAGGTAAAAAATCACGCGTTCCTTTAGGAATGGAAGGTTTTTGACTCATTATTTTATATTTTTTTTATACATCTCGTAAATCAAACCATCCGCTAGACCTACTTTAGGAACCATCAATGAGTCTGCTCCAATTTCATTTAAAATATAACTATAAATGTCCAAGGCAGGAACGATTACATCCGCCCTATCAGGCTTCAATTGATATTGATTGATTCGTTCATCATTCGACAAAGAGGCCAATTTATCTCTTAATGCTTTCATTTCAGTTAATAAAATGGGCTCATCAAAACTATTACCCAGCATTTTATGCGCTTTATTTATGTTTCCTCCTGTACCAAAAATGCGATGTTCACTCGATAAGTCAACATATTTAAGAATCCAATCGTGCATATTTCCCCACACAGAAGGATCCGATTTTCCTTTTAAAATTCTTATTGTCCCAACATTAAATGACATTGAGGCAACGCGTTGACCATTTTCAAATACACTTATCTCAGTAGATCCTCCTCCCACATCAATTACGATGAAAGGTACTGAAAAATCCATTTTAATTATCAAAAAATTACTAAATATTAATTCAGCTTCTTCATTTCCTGAAATAATTTCAAGGTTAATCCCTGTTTCATTTAAAATACGCTCCGTAATTTTTGCCGCATTAGATGCCTCTCGCATGGCAGATGTTGAAACAGCACGTATTTCTTCCACATTAAATATTTCCGTAATTAATTTGAAAGCTTTCATCGTTTTTACAAAATCATCGGCTTTATTTTTGGAGATTTTACCATCTTCAAAAACATCGTCTCCTAATCGCAAAGGAATTCTTGTATAGGAGATCTTTTTAATAAAAATTGCACCACCATTTGTTGCAATCTCTCCGACGAGTAAACGTGCTGCATTTGTTCCTATATCGATTGCTGCGTAATTCATATTTTAAGGCAAAGTTAGAAATTCAAAACAAAGTTCATCGTATGTTTGTAAATAGATCAAAGTAAATTATGAAAAAATTAGATTTATCCTTTAAAAACAATCGTAAAGCAACACAGGGATGCCTCTTACTTTCCGATCCATTTATTAATGATCCCTATTTCACAAGAGTGGCAATTTTGCTGTGTCGTCACAATAAAAAAGAGACCTTTGGGTTCGTTTTAAACAACTTTATTGAACTCGATTTACAAAAAATCGGAGATATATTTGGCGAAACACCTACAAAGATAAGTATTGGCGGACCTGTAGAGCCAGGTAATTTATTTTATATACATGCACTTGGAAACAAAATCAAAGGCGCAGAAAATATATTGGGCAATCTTTATTTTGGCGGAGACTACGAGTCACTAATCGACTTAGTTCATAAAGAGCCGGACTTAATAAAGGAAATCCGCTTCTTTATTGGATATTCTGGTTGGGATTACCAACAACTTGAAGATGAAATGAAAGAACATTCCTGGGTGGCAGTAACTAACATAACTGAAAATGAGATAATCTCCATGCCATCCGATGATTTTTGGAAACAATGCATGATTAAACAAGGTCCCAAATTTCAAATGATTTCTCAATTCCCGCTCGACCCGAATGATAATTGAAGGTGACTAACTTTTGTCCTCCGCCCCGGCGGAAAAAATCGGACAATCAATATTGTTTCTCAACAAAAAAAAATCCATCAAACTATTTCCTACTTAAAAAGAAAATAGTATCTTTGCACCCGAATTTAGCGTCGAATCTCTATTAATCGACATTTTACAAACCCCCTTTCCCTTGAGTAGAGACAAGTGAAATACAAAACTTAAAGCCAAATGGCAGAAGATACAAGAACGCAGGGAACTGCAGATTTTGATTGGGAAGCGTTAAACCTAGATGGTTATACCCTAATCGAACGGTCAGAAATGTCTGATCAATACGAAAAAACCCTTACATTAATTAACGAAAAAGAAGTAATTAAGGGAACCGTAGCAATTATCACAAAGAAAGAAGTAATCGTAAATATCGGTTACAAATCTGAAGGGGTTATCGCATCAAACGAATTTAGGTATAACCCAGATTTAAAGGTGGGTGATTTAGTTGACATTTACGTTGAATGTCAAGAAGACAAAACTGGGCAACTTGTTGTGTCTCACAGAACAGCTAGAATGCATAGCGCTTGGTTACGTGTTAATGACGTACTTCGAACAGGAGAAATCATTACAGGTTTCGTGAAATGCAGAACTAAAGGTGGTTTAATTGTAGATGTTTTCGGAATAGAAGCTTTCTTACCTGGATCTCAAATCGATGTGAAGCCAATTCGTGATTACGATGTGTATGTTGGAAAAAACATGGAATTCAAAGTTGTTAAAATCAACGAAGAATTTAGAAATGTAGTTGTTTCACACAAAGCACTTATCGAAGCAGAAATTGAAGAACAGAAAAAACAAATTATTTCAGGTCTTGAAAAAGGTCAGGTATTAGAAGGAATAGTTAAAAACATCACTTCTTACGGTGTATTCATCGATTTAGGAGGAGTAGACGGACTAATTCACATTACTGACTTATCATGGGGACGTGTTACGCACCCTGAAGAGTTATTGGAACTAGACCAGAAGATCAATGTCGTTATTCTTGACTTTGATGACGAGAAAAAACGAATTGCTTTAGGTTTAAAACAATTGCAACCACATCCGTGGGATGCTTTGGATACAGCACTAAACATTGGTGATAAAATAGCAGGTAAAGTAGTTGTTATGGCTGATTACGGTGCGTTTGTAGAAATTGCAGCTGGCGTAGAAGGATTAATTCACGTATCAGAAATGAGTTGGTCTCAACACCTACGTTCGGCTCAGGACTTCCTGAAAATAGGCGATTCTGTTGATGCTGTTATTTTAACACTTGATAGAGAAGAACGCAAAATGTCACTTGGTATCAAGCAATTAATGCCAGATCCTTGGGAGGCAATTGAATCTAAATACGCTGTTGAAACAAAACATACCGCTAAAGTTAGAAACTTTACCAATTTTGGAGTTTTTGTTGAATTAGAAGAAGGAGTTGATGGCTTAATCCACATCTCTGATCTTTCTTGGCAAAAGAAAATAAAGCATCCTTCAGAGTTTTGTAAGGTAAATGATGAAATGAATGTGATTGTATTGGAAATCG
>CAMCQW010000231.1 GCA_945877045.1 Chryseobacterium gleum | reverse complement strand
AAATTGAGATCTTTCTTGTGCTGTATTCCGGTAAAATTAGTATATTTGTCGCCACAATAATGGAGGTTGTAGCTCAGTTGGTTAGAGCGTCGGTTTGTGGTACCGAAGGTCGCGGGTTCGAGACCCGTCTCCCTCCCAAAGTCCCCTAGCGGGACTTTTTTATTTTATCACATTTTCAAGTCTCGGGTTCTATCCCGAGACTTCTCCCGACGCTTCGGGAGCCCTCCCAAAGTCCCCTAGTGGGACTTTTTTATTTTAATGAAGGCAACTGTAACTATCTCTAGCCAAATATTAGTTCCCTAACTAGGCTTAAAAACACTAGAATTCTTATTTTTGTTGTGTTAAATTATTCCTTATGAAATCTTGCTTTTTTATTCTTATGGTTTTAGTTTTCTTTTCTTGTTCAGAAAATAAACCAACCAACAGCAATATTGAATCTTCCATCGTTTCGAATGAAGAAAATGATAAAGCATTAAAAAAGGAATTAAGCGAGGTTGAAAAAGAGGAGCAAAAAGCCTTAGCGTCCAGTACTTCTATGTCTTTTGATAAATTAGACCACGATTTTGGTACTATAAAAGAAGGGTCGACGAATAAAGTTCTTTTTAAAGTAACCAATACAGGTAAAAGGCCACTAGTTATATCTGATGTTTCTGCTAGTTGCGGATGTACAACACCCAAAAAACCAGAATACCCAATTGCTCCGGGTAAAAGCGACGTGATTGAAGTTGTATTTTTACCCACTCCTCTTCAAGCAAAAGAGCAAACCAAGAAAATTACTGTACAAGCAAATACAGATCCATCTATGATAGTTCTGACCATTCATGCTTTTGTTAAAACTAATAAATAGCAAATGAAATTACACGTCATCAATACTGGGTTTTTTAAATTAGATGGAGGAGCTATGTTTGGAGTGGTTCCAAAGTCCTTATGGCAAAGAACCAATCCTGCTGACGAAAATAACATGTGCTCTTGGGCCTTGCGTTGTTTATTGGTGGAAGACGGACATCGTTTAATGCTTATTGATGCAGGGATAGGGGATAAGCAGTCAGAAAAATTCTTTTCCTATTATTTTCTGCATGGCAATGCTACCTTATCAAAAAGTCTTTCCGAGTTGGGATTTCATGAAGATGACATTACGGATGTTTTTTTAACGCATTTACATTTCGATCATTGCGGTGGAGCTATTAAGTGGAATGATTCGAAGAATGGCTATCAACCGGTTTTTAAAAATGCTACGTATTGGAGTAACGAGCAACATTGGGAGTGGGCTACCAAACCAAATCCAAGGGAAAAAGCTTCTTTTTTAAGCGAAAACATCTTGCCGATTCAAGAAAGTGGTCAATTGAATTTTATAGAGAGTAGTGGGAACCGTTCGGAAGGAATTTTTGAAAATATGAAGGTCTTATTTGTGGATGGACATACAGATAGCATGATGATTCCCCACATTCAATATAAAGGAAAAACCCTTGTTTTTATGGCCGATTTGTTGCCAAGTGTTGGGCATATTCCATTGCCTTATGTGATGGGTTACGATACTCGCCCACTGATTACGATGACAGAAAAAAGTCAGTTTTTACGCGATGCGGTGGAAAATGAATACGTTCTTTTCTTAGAACACGATAGCGTAAACGAGTGTTGTACCTTGCATCAAACTGAAAAGGGCATTCAACTGAATGAAACTTTTTCACTCTCCGATTTGTAAGTATCAAGGCAAGAAGTCCTGATAGATTTAATTGGGAATTGTAAAAATTACTTCAACACGTCGATTAAGTTGTCTTCCCATTTTATTATCGTTACTCTTCGCAGGCATTCGTTCCCCAAAGGTTTTTGTTTCGATTTGTTCCACTTTAAAACCTACTTCCTGCAAGTAAGCAGCAACTGCTTTAACTCTAAAATCTGATAAGTAATCATTGTAAATTGATTCGCCGATGTTATCACAATGTCCTGAAAGCGTTATTTTATATTGATTTAACTCACCCATTCCTTTCAATCGTGCCATTAGTTTTTGTTTTTCACTTTCACGTAATTGATAATCGTCAAAGTCAAAATAAACAAGTTCATTTTGTAGCGCAATACTTTCTTTTTTCTCTTGAATAATCACCACCTCTTCTTTAACTTGAACCGTTAATGTGTCTATAGTTGGGTTGATAGGTTTTATTTTTTCTGATAACTGGCTAATATCGGCGTAATAAATATCCAGATCTCGAATAAAGAAAGCAGATTTCCCATCAACTGATGCCACAAATCCTAGATCGTTTGCTGCCGTATTAAAGGGTGCGCCAATGTTGATGATCTCCCCCAGCTTTCCATTTTTATCAATGACCACTTTGAGAATATCCAAGCCACCAAAACCTCCATGTCCGTCCGACGAAAAATAGATGGTTTTATTATCTCCGGCAATAAACACCGATCTTTCGTCGCCATTAGTAGATATGCCCATTAATTGAGGGAATCCCCAAATCCCCATTTTTTTAACGCTGTAGTAGATGTCCATGGCACCATCGTAGTCAGGGCCACAAGCCACAATAAATAGATTACCATCGGCAGAAACCGCCATTCCATCGGTTCCATATCCAAAGTTCGCACTTGATTCTTTGGCAAAAAACTGAGTGATCCCACCCCCTAATCCCTTGACATTACTCCATCCTTTATCGCTAAGATTCGCTTGAAAATAAGGTCCTCCTTTTGAACGCCAATCTCCGGCCCAACTTTGGAAATACATAACTTTTCCTTCGGCATCTATCGAAGGTTCGTCTTCCCCTGATGTAGTATTTATTTTGTCACCTAGCGCAATAGGACTTTGCCAAACATTATTGACAAGTTTCGTTTGGTAGATATCACCATTTCCGCCTAAATTACTGTTTTGTTGATTTCTTGTAGACATAAAAAATAGCGTTTTTCCATCAGGCATAATACTGATGTTACATTCTCTTTCATTTGTATTCAGTTGCGAAAGATTTGAGATACTTATAGATTCCGGGTGTTTCAATATTTCAATTTGTTGTGAATTGCTAAAGAAAGATTGCAAAATGCACCAGGTAACTAGTAGAATTATTTTTTTCATAATATTAAATTTCGACATAATAAACCAAATAAAGCATAATTGGTACAACTTTCATTTTTTATTGGTCATTTTTATTGCTTATTTGAAAAATCGGATTACTTTTGTATCCGCTTTAGCAATAAGGTTCACACGATTTTGAATCCAGATGTTTCTGGAGTTTGTTTCGGCAAATAAAAAATTGGTTTGGTAGTTCAGTTGGTTAGAATACATGCCTGTCACGCATGGGGTCGCGGGTTCGAGTCCCGTCCAGACCGCACAGAACGTTAAAGCGTTAAAAAGAAAAGCCTCTATGGCTGGAGGATTAGAAAACCCTAGGATGTATCAAATATCTTAGGGTTTTTGTTTT
>CAMCQW010000230.1 GCA_945877045.1 Chryseobacterium gleum | reverse complement strand
AAATAAATTTGGAAGCCCAATTTACTTTGTTTATTCTCCTTTCCATTCCTTTGGAAAGTGCATCCATGTAATCGATTGTTTTCGGACAATCGTGATAGTTTTTTACATATTCAGCGGAACGGATTAATTGACAAATGATATGGTCAGGTTTAATTAGTTCCAAAAGATCCTCGATTTTCCGTTTCTTTTTGAAGGATGTGAAATAATTAACTTGTAATGGTTTGCTATTGAATAAGCCCCAAATTAATCGGGAATATTTGCCAATTTTTGATAGGGTAAAGAGGTGAATCTCTTTTGTAAACGCTTTTATTTCATTTAGTTGACCTTCTGAAATTGTTTCCTCGCTTAAACTTATTAAATACAAATCATGGGTTTTGTGCAATGATTTCAATAAATAATAAGTTCTAAGTTTATCTCCTTTCTCTATCGGAAATGGAAACCTAGTTGCCATAATAACAATTTTTTTTCTAGTCATGCAAGATCGATTTTAATTGGTCTATCACGATATCTTGCGTGAATTGTGTTTTGATTATTTCATTCATTATCGTACGATTTGCGTCAATTTCAGCTGGGTTGTCTAATAATCTTCTAAGTTGAGTACATGCCTCTTCTTTGGTGTTAAAGGAAGTACTATTTTCGGGAAAATTAATCCCTTCAGCAGATTTTTGACTTAAGACCACTGGAACAGAGGCGTTCATGGCTTCTAGGACTTTGATTTTTATTCCGCTACCATAAAAAATGGGGGAAATAAAAATGCCATGTGTTTGTATGAATGTCGATACATCGTCTATTGCACCATAAATAATAATTCCTTTTTTCGTATAAGCTTGTAAAGTTTCTTGCGATCCAAATCCAGCGATATGTAGCGTCAAAGTTGGGTATTCATTTTGTAAGGTTGAAAATACATTATCGATAAACCAACTAATTCCTTCAACGTTTGGAAACCAATTGAAATTCCCAATAAAACATAACTCATTGTTAGTAATAGTAGTTGCCGGTTTAACTGCTGGCATGGAAACGGGAATAACATGCACTTTTCTTGGCGAAAATTTATTAAAAAAATTTGCGTCTGTTTGGCAAATAGCGGCAATTGTATGAACAGATTCATGAATATTTACTTCGTGTTTTTTGACTTTTTTAGCGAGGGTATTTAGAAAAAAACGCTTCCATCTATTTGCTGTTATTCCTGCTTGTTCAGTCCATATTTGATGTTCTACATTGTGACTTCTATATATAATTTTCGCATCTGTAAAAGTGCTTAGTTCATGCAAATAGGCTGTTGTATAAAATCCATCTAAAATGATGTAGTTATAATTTTTAATCGCGACTAATTCCTTTATTTTCCCAATGAATTCTTTTTGTTTATACCGTAAAAGATTATATGGTAATGCTGAGAAAAAGCCCACTAGTAATGGAATAATTTTAATGGATGTATCCAATTCAACAGTATGAATCGTTGTTTTTTTAGTTATTTGCGAAGGAATACTATCAAAAGAAATGGGGTGTTTTTTCGTAGTAATAGATAAATAGTCTATTTCTGTTTCAATTGCCTCATTTAAATCTAGTAACAATCGATTTATTGCAAAACTTCCCCCGTCAACAACGGGAAATGCTGGTTTTTGGCTAATGTATAGTACCTGCATTCTTTTTAGCTTTTTTGAAAAATTTCCCCCAGAATTCCCGACCAAAAATGGGGGAGTCATCAGCTGCCGCTTTTGTAATTAATACCGCAATAGGGGTGAAGAATAGGGCGGCGATCCACATGCCGAACCATGGTGCAACAACATAACTGTCAGCAAGATTTTCACCGGTACTTATTAAGACAAAATAAAGCATGAAGATAAGCGCGGCAATAACAACAGGAGCTCCAAATCCTCCTCGTCTAATAATTGCTCCAAGTGGCGCCCCAATAAAAAATAATACAATTATAGCGTATGTTAATGCAAACTTCCGATGAAATTCAATCCAATATTGGTCCTCTTCATGTGAAATGGTTTTCATAAAATCTTTTTGACTTTCAAGATTGTTATTTAAGCGTCTTAATTTAGAGATACATTCATTGGTAGCAGTTATTTTTTCTGCGCTTGTCAATTGGTTTAAATTTATTGGTTTTGCCTTCTCTTTTCTTCCCATCATATCCATATTTTGATTGTCTTTCGAATTTATTTTGAAAAAATAACCAGAACTCGCTATGATGCCTTCAACAAAAGAGGCCTTTATTTTTTTTTGTTTAAGTTTCAATGAGTCAGTTGCGGCATTAATTTGAAAAACATTTAACATTTCAAATTTATCTGTAAATACATCTTCCTCCGTTCTATTTAACTTAAATCCAGTGACATTCATTTTATAAGAGGCTCTATGAAAGTGTGATATGCGAGAAGGTCGCGTGCTTTTAGTTCCTGGTTCTTCCTTTCCATTTGGAAGGTATAGAGGACTTTGAATATCAAGCTCTTCATAGATTGCCCCATCTTTTAAATCGAAAAATAAATACATCCCATTGGTAGACCTATACAATCGTGCTTCTTTCGCTTTTATTGTTTTATATTCTGTTGGCATAGAATGATCGTGTATTATTATGTTCTTAAAGAGGCTATCATTTCCTTCTTTTACTTTAATGGCATATCCCTCTAATTCCTTTGTATAAACGCCTGGCGTAATAATTGTTGATAATTTTGTGTTTTGAATATCGTAGATTAAAGAATGCCATTTCAGATTTGCAACAGGAATTACATAATTCGCAAAATAAAAGGTGAATCCGGCAATGAAAATCACGACTACAGTAAGTGGCCTCATGATTTTATAAAGAGATAAACCACTAGATTTTAAAGCGGTTAGTTCATTGCTCTCTGCTAAATTACCAAAGGTCATTAAGGAGGAAAGTAAAATGGCAAGCGGTAAAGCCAAGGGAATTAAACTTGCCGAAACGTATAATAGTAATTCGAGAATAACCCAAATACTTAATCCTTTACCTATTAAATCATCAATGTAAACCCAAAAGAATTGCATGATTAATATGAACATAGAAATCACCAATGTAATTAGAAATGGGCCAACAAAAGATCGTATGCTAAATAGGTAAAGCCGTTTCAAGCCGATGTGTTTAGTATGCAAAAATAAGGATAAAGCTGATAATTAGTATAAATAATGATTAGGCACCCAAAAGTCTTTTTAAGTCTCCAACTTGTTGGTCCCACAACATTCTTGAATTCTCTAAGTCTTCTGCTGTACAAAAATCAATAATTCGCAATGCCACCATTGATGTCATAGAATCTACTTGATAATTAATTTCAAAATAGGTATCTAAACGATCTTCTTCATCTTCCAACCAAATAAATCTTATTCTTGAATTTAACTTATGAACAAGCAATCTCGCTGATTCAATAGTCCCATCCCATTCAAAATGATAAATGTCATCACTAACGCTAACATCATCAGCAAACCATTCACT
>CAMCQW010000229.1 GCA_945877045.1 Chryseobacterium gleum | reverse complement strand
ATACGTGCTTTTAAAGACGAAGTAGAAAACTACTATTCGAAAGACACCTGTACATTTTTCCGAGACTTTTTAAGGTATTCGATAGGACAAAACGTTGAAAATTTACAATTTCTTGGTGCTCCATCTACGCAGGACAAATTTGATTTCTATTTTAAGGATCAAACCATTCTCTATAAAAATGATTCGTATATGACCTATTTTGATGGTTTTTATAAAAAATACCTTTTTCAACTAACTGGAACAACAGCCAATGATCTTTATGTATCGATTGCCCGCGGAGATCTCTATTTAACAGACTCACTGCTTCGTAAAGACCGTTATTTAACAGATGACAGACTGCGACAATTGGTATTACTAAACATCCTAAAAGAAGAGTATTTCAGCAGTTATCTTCCTAAATCAGGCATACTTAGTTTATTAGAACAAATTTCTAGTAATTCAATAGTTAAAGAACATAACCAAATAGCAGCTAACTTACTTACCCAATTCAATACTGCTTCTGTGGGTTTTAGATTTCCTGAAATTATTCTGAAGGAGAATAATGATACCAGCTTGCTTAGTGCCATTAAAGGAAAATACATCTACGTTCACGCCTTTGATCCCAGAAATCCATCATGCATTAAAGAGATTGGTGCCTTGAAAAAATTATACGATAAATACGGAAAAGAAATTGAATTTGTAACCATCTATCCAATAGCAGAAAAGCCATATACCAAAATTGAACAACGAAATTTAGATGCGCTTAATTGGAAGAAAAGCAGTTATAAGCTATCAGATCCGATATGGAAAAAGCTTCAAATTATTTCCTTTCCTTACTATTTGTTGATCGATGATTCCTACTATCTACTTTCATCACCCGCCTTAAGTCCGATACCCAATGGGAATTATCAAACCATCGAAAAAATTCTTTACGATATCATACATCAAAACGATAAAGAATAAGATTAGCGTTTAAAATACCCCCAGAAAATTCCCGAAATTCCTCCAGCCAAATGTGCCATGTGCGACACATTGTCTTTACTAAATGACAAATACACTTCTTGACTAAAATAGATCAGTAACACGAGAAGAAAAGTAAAGGGTAACTCATTCGACTTAGCGTGAATCAAGGTCGATAAAATAATCAACATAAATACAATTCCACTCAAGCCCAACAGCCCATTTTCCCAAAAAAGGACATGAATAATAGCGGTAAAAATTGCAGCAGTGAGAATCATTAGCATATATTTATTTCGTCCGTATGTCTTTTCAATAATTGGAGAAAGCACCAAAAAAAATGATAAATTCCCGAGTAAATGCTCAGGGCTAGCATGACCAAAAATATAGCCAACGGTACTCAAATAATCCGTAACACTTCCGGTATTAAATTTTCCGTTTAATACACAAACACTGCCTAATTGCGCAGGATAGTAATGAAATAACACAAAAACAATCAAGCAAAGAGCTGTAATTATCAGGGTGATTTTTGCTTCAAAAGTAATTTTCATATTATTCTATTTTAGCACTTAATCCTTTATCCAAAAGCGCGATGCATTTTGGTTCTAATTCACTATACACGCCGTGACTTACTGCACATCGCCCATTAGTATGAACAATCCAAGCACATTGCTCCGATTCCATTAATTCCAAACTACAGATAGCCATTAAGGAATTAATTACATGATCAAAACTATTAACGTCATCGTTATAGAGCACTAAAGAATATTCCTCCGTTACTTTAGTTTTAACACTGGTTTTTTCTTTTGGTTCCGCTATCATAACTGACTTAATTTATAAGTATAATCTAATTTATCTGCCATTGCTTTTATTGTTGTTAATTGATTGTCATTAGAAAGAATAAATTGAATCTCAAAAGTATTCGTTTTTGGTAAGATACTGTAAGGAATTGTACAATGAAGTAACCAATCATGCATGGCAGCACTTATTGATCCCTCATCAGCGGAAACAAGACAGATAGATGCATCATTGGATTTAGCCACCATAGACATATCAGCATAATAAATACGTTCAAATGCGGAAATATCGTTAAGATCAATAAACCCAGAAACGACACTTTTTTGATTTGGGTCAAAAACAAAGGTCCCGCCCCTATTCAATCCACCTAATAGCTCATTCGTTATGTCGGAATCCATTGTTTTAATAAATTGAACGTATTCAACATTCAGTATAGCTGGTGAAGCCAATTTATTAAAATCTATTTTGATAACTTGGTCGACAGTCACAACTTGTTCCGAAGCGACTTGTTTCTGTTGCTGTAACAAAGTCTTTGCTAAATTCATATCAATAGGCTGACCATTGCGATAAGCCACGATATACGCATCCGTTATTCCTTTTTGGACAATGTCTTTTTTGCGCAATTTAGCATCCTCCATATTCAAAAATTGACCACTTGTGTAGCGATATTGTCCGTTAGGTGAAATATGACTTTCTAGTTCTTCAATATTTGCTAGTTGATTACCAACGATTGGCTTATTATAAACACCCACTTGCACACAATAAAAAATAGCCTCCTTCTTCAGCTCGGTGGAGACATTAGGAGCTACTTCAGTATTCTTAAACAATGCTGCGACCTCCAAAGAAATTTCATTTTGTGTTTTTGCGATACATCTACCCGATCGTTCTAACTCAGCCGCTTCAAAAAGTGAAATCCTTTTTCCATCGCAATATGCTACCACAAATGCATCCGCATATCCTAGGTTCCTTATTGATTTTCTGGCGGTAAGCGCATTAATTTTATTATTGAAATAACCAGCGAGGTAACAGGTAAGTCCATTTTGCAATACTTCACCAGAAACAGGCGTGAATTCCCTGAACTTATCGACCGCAACAGGTTTACGGAAAGCCCCAACTTGAATTCTATACAAGAGACCTGAAGGCGATGCAGACAAGACCGGTAAAGGAAGGGCGGCGTTAGTTGTGATAGGATTCCCCACAACGAAATCATAGGAAGGAGCATTCGTTTTAGCAATCAACTGAATAGGCTCAATTTTCTCAGCAAGCATGGCCTCCATTTTCAATTGATTCGGCAAAGACAGAATTACTTTTGCTTCTTCCGTAAGGTTTTGAGTTAATTTCTCTGCAAGAAGAATGCTTTCAGTTATAGATTTTGCTTTTTCTCTTTCCGTATTGGAGATAGTAGCATTTTCATTTGATTGTTGCATCAAGTAATCTAATTTTTGTTTATCGGAAGCTATCACCTTGTTAATGCTATCAAGTTGTAATGCCGTTCGATTATAAGCGATTCGTTTTTGAAGGTATTCCGTGTATTCAGGCTTACTTTTTAATTCAACAATATCCTTTTCAGCTAATTCATTTTCTTTTAAGAAATTTTCAGTGGTATTTACTGGAATTACTTCCTTATTTCCATCCAATTGATCGATCTGATTTTTAATAATTTTCAGTTGCTTGTCAATAAGCGAAAGCCTTTCGCCGGTTTCCTTTTTCCGTAG
>CAMCQW010000228.1 GCA_945877045.1 Chryseobacterium gleum | reverse complement strand
TAATCGAAATGCTGTCGTACGAGATCAAATGGTTGCTGAATTTAGTTTAGTGAAAAAAGTAAATGTGAGTCTAGATGTATTTCCTGCAGGCGCTGGATATATCAAAATTTCTACCATAGTTCCAGAAACACTTCCATGGACAGGCGTTTATTTTGATGGAGTCCCTGTAAAAATTACAGCCATCGCAAATCCTGGGTATACCTTCCAAAATTGGGTTCAAAATATGACACTTCCAGCAGGAAGTTTATTACAGGCCAGTATCACACAAAACATTGATCAAAACGATCTGTTTAAGGCCGTATTCATTGGATCGCCGGAAGAACCATCATTAACCATTTCAGAGATTAATTACAACCCCGACGCAACAGTAGATGGCGGAAATTGGATTGAATTACACAATTTTGGAACTACCGCTATGGATTTAACGGCTTGGCATATTCAGACAAAGAACCATTACGATAAATTTAGTTTTGAGGACCAAACCATTATTCCAGCTAATGGATATTTGGTGGTTTGTGAAAACATGGCACTTTTTAATAGCATGTATCCCCAAGTTCAAAATGTGGTGGGAGGAACTGGTTTTGTTTGGAGCAATAAATACGACTCCATTCGAATTTTCAATCCTTTTGATAGCATGGCCTTAGTAGCGGTTTATTCGGATGAAGCCCCCTACCCTAAGTGTGCAGATGGCTGGGGAAGAACCTTAGAAAACAAACATACCTCCATTTCCTTGCTTGATGAAAATTCATGGTTCTGTGGTTGCATCGGAGGATCACCTGGAAAAGCATACGAAGAATGTGAAGAGCCAATATATGTGAGTGAATTTAGCTACAATAACACCAACCAAATTTATAATGCTGGCGATTGGATTGAGCTCTACAATAATACTTCAAGCGACATTAATCTACTTGGCTACGTTTTCAAAGATTCCAAAAACGACCATGAATACATCTTTCCAGCTATAAACCTAGCGCCTGATGCCTTTCTTGTTGTTGGGAATGACCTTACCGCTTTTAATTTAAGAAATCCCTTAGTTCAAAATGTAATTGGACAATTTGACTTTGGCCTGTCACCAAAAGATGGGATTCGCTTGTACGATAACAATGGGATCTTAATCAGTAGTTTTAATTACGATACGATAGCTCCTTGGTCAACTATTCCAAGTTTCCAAGACTTTACGAATGAATATAATTTCTATGATGGCTACCTTAACCCCAACAATGGTTTATCTTGGTTTATTGGGTGTGAAGGAGGATCTCCGGGCACAAAATTCTTACCCTGTCCTGTTTTACCAGATGGTGAATTTGCCTTTTTATATCCAAATCCAAGTTCTTCCAATATCACCATTACCATTAATAACACAGCATCTGGTGTAGGATTAACCGAGTTGGAAATTTACAATTTAAATGGTCAACTAGTTTACAAGCAAATCTTGGATAAAGTACAAGAATCAGTGATGAGTGCAGAAATTGACGTGGCACATTTCCTCCAAGGAGTCTATTATGTGAAAATTATACAAGCAGATCAAAGCAAGACGCTACCGTTTGTGAAATTATAAAGCCTTTACGCTTTTATTGCTTTGTTAATTAGAGAAATCATGCCAATGGTAACTATAAATAATTGGCTAGCCGTTTCTTCACTCAAGGAAGTACCATCTTCATCATCTGTTGAAACTTCGACTGCCATAAATTGAGCTAAATCCGGTTGGTCACAAAAAGATTCAATTTCCTCCTCGTCTTCACTTTCGAAATAACTATCTAACATTTCAAAATAAGATTCTTGCATCGCATCGATATCATCATCAGAAACAACATTTAAAGCGATATCTTGGACTTCAAATGAATACATTATTAAGCAGAAATAATAAATTAATAATCCTTCCAATTCATCATTTTCGTATTCTGTAGGTGCCGACATGACATAATCTAACAAATCCGGTTGCGCTAAGGCGTAACGTTCAGACAACGCTTCTAAGGCATCATCATCAAGGTTATCAACATGCTCAATTGCTTTTTCAATACTTTTAATGGTTACCTGACTCATAGCGTTGTTGTTTTTTTTACAAAGGTAAAAATAAGCGATTAATTATTATCATTAAATCATTTCACGATAAAGAGCTTCACTAAGAATGCTGCTTATTTACAAAGAATATAAATTGGCCTGTACATGTTGACTTTTATGCGTTTGCTATTGAATATCACTACATTTGCAGTTCTTAATTTAAACTATACATAGTATGCAACTGTGGAATACCTTAAATAAAGAGGAATTAGAAACAAAAATGCGTGAGCTTGGGCAACAATTTGTCACTATCTCATTTTATCAATACGCAACCATTGTTGTTCCTCAATTATTTCGTGATCATCTTTTTCAAATGTGGTCTAAATACCATATCGTTGGAAGAGTGTATGTAGCCCATGAGGGAATTAATGCTCAAATTTCAGTGCCATCCAACTATATTGGTGTCTTTCGAGAGGAATTATATCAAATAGATTTTCTAGATGGTATTCGCTTAAATTTCTCCGTGGAGGACTCAGCTGCCGAATTCTCTTTTTTAAAATTAAAAATAAAGGTGCGTGATAAAATTTTAGCCGATGGGCTAAACGATACTACCTTTGATGTAAGAAAAATTGGGAAACACCTAAAAGCAGAAGAATTTAATGCCCTAACCGACGATCCGGAAACTATCTTGATAGATTTTAGAAACCACTACGAACATGAAGTAGGCTATTTCAAAGGCGCAATTTTACCAGATGTTGACACATTCAGAGAAAGCTTGCCCCTTATAGAAGAAAATTATTTAAAAGGAAATGAGGACAAGAATATAGTCATGTATTGTACCGGTGGGATTCGCTGTGAAAAAGCATCTGCATGGTTCAAACATCGGGGCTTTGAAAATGTACATCAATTAGAAGGAGGTATAATTAAGTATGCCAATGATGCCAAAGAAAGAGGGATTGAAAATAAATTTATCGGAAAGAATTTTGTTTTTGATGAACGAAGAGGTGAACGAATTACGGAAGATATTGTTTCTATTTGCCATCAATGCGGAAAACCTGCCGATGTTCACACGAATTGCGTGAACGATGCCTGTCATTTGTTATTTATCCAATGCGATGAGTGTAAGGAAAAAATAGAGAATTGCTGTTCTTCAGAATGTCAGGAAATGATTCATTTAAGTGAGGAGGAACAAAAAGAATTTAGAAAAGGGAAAAATAACAGCAATAAAATTTTCAAAAAAGGGCGATCAAATAAGTTGATTTTCAAATTGAATGCAGAAAAACCATTAACTTTGATTCAAACTCAAACTAATAAATAAGTGATTTTAGCAATTAATTGGACGGTCAGTTCTGAAATAATAGAGGGTTGGCGAACGCCAAATTGGTACGGTTTATTGTTTGTCTCTGGTTTAATCATTGGCTACTTTGTGATCAAGAGAATGTTTCAAAAAGAAAACATCTCAAATGAATTACTCGATAAATTGGTCATA
>CAMCQW010000227.1 GCA_945877045.1 Chryseobacterium gleum | reverse complement strand
ACATTCGCATTCACGCCGAAATATTCATAGGTCGAACCATCAGTGAAGGTAATCTCTAATAAAAGTCCTTTGTGTTTAAAATCTGCGATGCCACTTTCATTCACGGTAGTGGTGTATTCCGGCAAATTTGCGGCTTTTGTTTCCGGAGCAATGCTCACTAAAAAATGGTAACCATCTACTACTTGGCGACCTTTGATCGCTGCCTCCTCTTTTAATGGATCTCCCTCTTGAAACTTGTCAGGGTGCCATTGCTTCACCAATTTTCGGTAAGTCAATTTTAATGCTGCAAGGTCGATTTCGTTTTCAATTTGAAATACTTTTTTGTATTCGTTTATTCGTTTCATATAAAAATTGTATCCGGCTTTATCCTCCTCATGAGATGCAACCAATTATAAAAATAAAGTGTTCAACCTTGATTTGGCGCGAAGGTAAGGTAAATAAAGAATAATCACCTAAAATGATACTTTTTACAATCAAATACGACCTACTTTATTTTGTATCATTAGTGTCCGAAAAAAAAATAATTATATAAAAAAAGATAATGAATTATAGGATTATTTTAGATTACTGTCGATGGGGCTTGCTTATTATGCTATACCTCGACACGCTCATCTCGACAATCTCAGGGCTAAGCCTTAATACAATGACCGTAAAGCCATTTACTCAATTGAGGACGGTAAACCTTGGCAAAGGATTAGCGTGTTTTTGAACGGCTTAAATTCTCCGTACGGCTCGAACACTATACGCAAATAATTTACTGTCAAAGACCGACGTACCGCCACTAAAATTATGGCACCATGCATTGGAACCACTGCTTTCAGTAGAGCTCCAGTAATAGGATAACTTAAAGCCATTTGTTGCACCTAATACAGTATTTACAATGAATGCGGCGTTGTAACATTGGTTGAGCTCCCAAATGGCGGGCAAATACCAATCATTGAATCCACCGGATGAATAATTATTGCATAAATAAGACGCACCTACCGTAGCACCTTGATTGACTACAGCGGTGGTATTTGTTTGTCCATCAAATGGACTTTGAGCAGTAGTCCCAATGATTGTTGTTTGAATATTGCTATAATTTGCAGAAGTGGTTAAATCAACCAAAGATGCAATTAACCCTTTCTCTACTCCATTTTCTTTCCAAACTGAGATCAAAATACCACCACCAAAGAGTTCTCCGATATAATGGGTAAAACCACCACTTCCTGGCAATCCTTGGGGTCCTTGGGCCCCTGATGGACCTGTTGCGCCCGTTGGACCTTGGGCACCTGCTGGACCGGTTGCTCCGATAGGACCTTGAGCGCCGTTTGTTCCATTGGTTCCCGCTGGCCCCTGAGATCCTGCCGGACCAGGTGTTCCATTAGCACTAAACAAAGCATAAGGCACACTCATTAATTCGTTTGTGCCAACTATTGTATAAGCAGTGCCGCCTGTTGGGTCGGTTTCGGTTTTAATGAAGTAAGGACCATTGGCCCAGTTGATAGTAGAAAAATTACCAGATACAATTGTTCCACCTCCAATTTCTATGCTAACCAAGCCATTGGCGTTGGTGCTTGGCGTTTGAGTTTCTACATAAACAGCTGTACCAGTTGATGAACCTTGCAATATACTTATTTGCATACCTACTGATGCAGAGGATACAAGTGCCCCACTCGTATTTCTAATCACAGCTTGGTAACTCATCTTTTGAGGCGCTTGGGCGAAAATTGATGAGTTGATTAAAAGATATGCTAATGTTACCATTAGCAGATGTGCTGATTTGTTTATTATTTTTTTCATGATTTTTAGTTTTTAATAATTTTAAATGATTGAACTTGTTTATTTTCTTGGTTTAGGACTTTAATGAAGTAAGTAGCAGGGAGCAAACTTGATGTGTTTATTTGAGTTTGCTGTGCAGTTACTTGTCCATTTCTTAATAATTTACCGTGCGTATCAAAGAGGATATACGATAACTTCTCCTTGTTGAAATCGCTTATTTGCAAGGTTAAATTATCGGCAATAGGATTTGGAAATAACGAAAGTGAACTGTTTAATTCGGTTTCATTAATACCTATTGAAAAGATTTCATAGGCTTGCTGGACTCCTTGGGCTGCAGAACCTGTGGACCCTGTATGAGTCGTGTATACTATCTGCCCCACGCTGTAAGCCACAGATCCTCCGCTTCCCGTTGCATCTCCGCCCGCGGCATTGGACGATTGTTGGGATTGCGCAAAGTCTGACCACGATAGTCCAATTGTCAGTATTAAAAGGCGTATTATATAGGTTTTTTTCATCTGATTTTGGTTTTAATTACGTTTAAATTTAGTATTAATCCTTGAGGCAACGTATAGACTGACCAAGAGCACGGACATCGTGAGCCGTTAGGGCAATGTTAATTCCGAAGTACAATAAGCGCGAATTATTACTATTTGTACTGCTAATGGTACTGGTCCAATAGCGTCCATAGTCCCCAACAAAGTCTACCAAACCGCTATTAAACCAGCGGGCTCCAGCCGAGGTCCATTTGAGGGGAGATGCAAAAGCAGCTTGGCCGTTACTTTGGCTCCAACTCAAGCGCTCTGCATCAATTTCAGCATCGGTGGGTAAACGGTAGCCACCAGGACAAGGGTTATTTACTCCATTTACCCCCTGCCAGAGATTCGAATTTTGAGGGTTGCGCCAATTATAAGGTGAGTTGGGGGCTAAAATAAAACTACCATTTGCCGGTTGGTCTATGGAACTTAGGATACTTGTAGTTGGCGAAGTGCGGCACTGGTGGCCATCGCTTCTTCTACCCCATTGGTATAAATCGCCATAGGCATCGGGGTCGGCAATTGAGATAGCTACTTGCGTAGCGCCTAAATTACGGTCCATCCAAACACGTCCTGTAGTTGGGTTACTGACATCCATTACTATGGTTGGGTTCAAACAAAAAACGGAACCTGAAGGATATTGCCCGGACGGTGTTGGAGGCAAATTGTTTCCACAGCCATCGTACCAGATGGTACCGTTCCACCACTGTAAACAATTAACCGTTGTATTGTAAATAGTTAAACCAGTTGCTGGTGAAGCGATGGCATCACGCTGAGCAGTTGTCATTCTTGGCGGTAAGAAACCTTGGGTGGTAGAATTCATTTCCGTAATGGCAGAAGCATTAGGGCTTGCGGTCCCTATTCCTAGGTTTATTCCATTATTATAAAAATTGGTGCCATTCACAACCCATTGAGAACCATTCCAATAAGGGGTGTTTCCTGCGGCATTTCCGCTGTTTATTCCATTGGCTGAAAACAAAGCATAAGGCACACTCATTAATTCGTTTGTCCCAGTTATAGTATAAGCTGTGGCGCCTGTTGGGTCAGTTTCAGTTTTAATGAAGTAAGGGCCATTGGCCCAGTTGATTCCTGCAAAGGTGCCCGTAATAACAGTTCCGGTTCCTATTTCTATACTTACCAAGCCATTGGCATTTGTAATTGGTGTTTGAGTTTCAGTATAAACAGCTGTTCCAGCTACAGAAC
>CAMCQW010000226.1 GCA_945877045.1 Chryseobacterium gleum | reverse complement strand
ATTTTTCGGGGCTGAAATTAAGCATTTTCGTTCAAACAGCTATATCTTGGTGCAGAATAAATTATTTGATCTTTCGATACCACGAATAATGGGGGTTCTAAATATAACTCCTGATTCCTTTTACGAAGAAAGTCGAGTCATTAAAGAAGAAAATATTTCCCAACGTGTTAAAAATATGGTGGATGCCGGAATGGACATTCTAGACATTGGTGGGTGCTCTACACGTCCTGGCGCTGAAGAAGTAAGTGAACAGGAAGAAATCGATCGAGTTATACCAATCATTAAAGAAATAAGAAAGGCATTTCCAACTCTATTAATTTCCATAGATACTTTTCGATCAGAAGTTGCAGAACAAGCCTTGATAAATGGTGCAAACATCATTAACGATGTTCAAGGTGGTAATTTTGACAAAAGAATTTGGGAGGTCGCTGCCAAATATAAAGCACCTTATATACTTACCCATTCGCGGGGGAATTCTGAAACGATGCAAAATCTAACAGAATACGAATCTATTTCATTAGATATTTTACAAGAATTATCCGAGAAAATTACCCTACTAAAAAAAATAGGAGTCCTTGACATTATCATTGATCTTGGTTTTGGATTTGCAAAGACCACCGCTCAAAATTTCGAGTTATTGAAACAACTTTCTATATTCTCTCTGCTCGAATACCCTCTTCTTTGCGGTTTTTCAAGAAAATCAATGATTTACAAAAGTCTAAACATTACGATAGATGAAGCGATTAACGGCACAACCATTCTCAACACTTTCGCAATTAATAAAGGGGCTAACATCTTAAGAGTTCACGATGTTATAGAAGCTAAACAAATCTTCGATTTACTGAAAGTTCATTAAAAATTAAAATAATTGAATCCTTTTTTTTAACTTCGTCAACTTAAACTGCATTCTAACTAATTATGAAACTTTTTAATCTAATATTTGTTCTTCTCATCAGCGCTTCAGCTTTTGCACAACCGACAGCAAGTTTTACAGTTTCTGACAATATTATTTGTGCTGGAGATTGCATTGAAGTTGACAATACATCAACTAACGGAGTAGTCGCATCTACTTGGTCATTTGGGGGTGCGATACCTTCTTTTTATAGCGGTGCAAATCCGGGACCGGTTTGTTATTCAGGAGCAGGAACTTTCACGATTACTTTAACTGTAACCGATGCCGGTGGTTTAACCAGTTCTTCTAGTCAATCAGTAACCGTAGGAACTATGCCCTCTATATCAGCTACTGTACTAGATTCTATAGGTGGCACTGCTATTCCAGACACCTTAATTACTATGTTTGGTTCGGCTGTAATAGCAGCGAGTGGTTTTGTAGCAGGTGATTCTATCACTTGGACACCTTCTAACAATATTAATTGTATTAACCCAACCTGCGATACCATTGTCGCATCTCCATTCTACAATACCTACTATATTATCACCAATACTTCTCCTGAAGGATGTATTGCTACAGATACTATTTTCATTGAAGTATTATTTAGAGATTCTATAAAAGTCGCTGTTCCAAATGCATTTTCACCCAATAGTGATGGCAAAAATGATTTATTAAAAGTATTGACCAATGTTGATTCTGATAATAATTACATAAATGGATTTTCCGAAGGAGGAGCTATCGTTGAGTTGAATTTTGAAGTTTACAATCGTTTTGGTCAATTAGTATTCAGAACGACGGATATACATGAAGGTTGGGACGGTAATTTCAAAGGAAAACCAATGAACCCGGCTGTTTTTGTTTATAAATTAGATTACCGATTAATTAACGGTCTTTCAGCTACGTTGAATGGAAATGTTACACTTTACAGATAGTATTATGAAAAAATTTATTATCGTCCTTATTTTATTCATTACTGCTTCACCGCTAATGGCACAGCAAGGATATAATTCAAGCTTATGGATGCAATCCCCTGCATTATTTAACGCTGGAGCAGTAGCATCAGGTAGTGAAGACTATTCATTTTTTACCAATTGTCGCTTACAATATTTAACAGTTGAAGGATCAATGATGCGCACGAATACCTTATCAACAGGATTCAAAATTTCAGATGGCGCATACAGCAACAATAATTTTGGAATTGGGTTAAATGTTGTTAATGACCAAGCCGGAGACAATAAATTAATGACGACCGCTATTACCATTCCCATCAATTATTCTATTCAAATGGACGATCGGAATAAACTTTCAGTTGGAATTGCACCAGGAATTTATTTACAATCCTATGACCCTGCTTTACAAAACTGGCAATCAGATTGGACAGGAAATGGATTTAATGGACTAAGCGGTGATCCAATTTTCATTAACTCCAATTTATCCAGAAGTTCTTATGGTGCGTTGGATGTAAACGCTGGTTTACATTACCAACATGTACAACGTAATAAAACACGTATCTATTCAGGTATTGCACTTAATCATTTATCAAAGCAAAAAATTAATTTCACCAATACTGCTGATAAACTATATGCTCAACTAGTTGTAAATGTAGGAGCAGACATCACAACAAGAAGAAAAGATCTCAAAATACAACCGCAAATGATGTATTTTAGAAATGGGCCAAGCAACAACATGATTTTTGGAATTGGCTGCGAGCACATCTTAGAATCAGGATCTGTCGTTACCAATATCAATAAATCAAAGGCATTTAGTTATGCTGCTTATTATCGTTGGAAAGATGCAGTTGTAGCCACTGTTAATTACAAATTCAAAAATTTCAAATTTGGTATAGCGTTCGACGCAAATATATCGAGGTTAAATACCGCTACGAGTGGTATAGGAGCCGTTGAGGTGTATTTTAAATCTATACACATTTATCGTAAAAAGAAAACAAAAATTTTATAATTAGTAATTTTCTTGGATTCCTCCTGTATGGATAAATAGAATACGTTTATCCCTAATATTCTCCTTTTTTATACTTTTTAAAAGTCCATACATCGCTTTTCCTGTGTACACATTATCAAGAGGTATTCCCGTTGTTTGATTAAAATCATTTATAAACATTTCTAATTCGTTGGTTGTTTTTCCATATCCCCCGAAATGATAATCAGGCAATACCCTTAACTGGCACTTTTTTTCTTTCCAAGATTCAAAGTAGGCAGTATTTTCACAAAGCTTTTCCATTTCCATGATCGATTGGTATCCTTTCAAAACCGGGATCACCAATACAGTTGATTTCTTTGGTGCACTTAACAAAACACCGAGACTAGTTGTGGTCGTTCCTTGTGCCAAGGCAATCAAATCATAATCATTATCTGTTTCCGCTAATAGTTCCATGCAGCCAAGGATTCCCTTGCTATTTGCTCCACCTTCCGGTATTGAAAGATACTTTGAGCCATCAATTTCTACACTTGTATTATTTGATTTTAAAGTTGCGTATACTATCCTAGAAACAAATAGTAATTCCATACCTAATTCTTTACATTTGGCTAATAATAAATTAGAAGAACTTGTTAATTCTTCCCCTCTAATATATGCGATCGCTTTTAGATTGTAAAG
>CAMCQW010000225.1 GCA_945877045.1 Chryseobacterium gleum | reverse complement strand
TTTCATAATGAACGATGCCATAATTTTTAAAATCTTTATTGCTGATAATTTTCCGTACTACGCTATAATTTTCAATTTCACTGAAACCAGTAATGATAGGTTTCTTTAAAGCCAATAATACTTCCCTGATGTGGGTGATTTTCTCATTAAATTTTTGAGTGTCCCAACTATTTTTTCCACCCGGTAAAAATTCAGCATCGTCGTTTTCACCATCTATTGTGTCAAATAAATTTTCCACGTTGTAAAACGCAATTCTAACGCTTTTTTGAGCAATTAGTTGATTACTAAAAACTAACATGATTGCCACTGTAATAATCGAAATTTTAGTCATAACTTTTTAATTTAATAGGTGCCCATATATCTTCTTGTAAACCACTCCAATGAAAGTAATATAAGTAATAGTGCCATTAACCAAGCTAAATCAATTAACGATAAGAAAACTTTTTCTTCGTATTCAACGGCAGTTATATCGTTTCGTGAGGCAATCTCTGTTAAGGTTTTTTCATACTCTTTTAGGAATCTATATTTTCCGTTAGATTGAATTGATAGTTGTTTTAAGGTGCTATGATTCGCACTTGAATTATTTTGTTCAAGCTGAATGTCATCTACAATAAAATATCCCGACTTTGTGTATGTTTTGCCTTTGAATACGGTACTAACTAGCCACGAATATTTACCAGGCGCTAATTTTCCTGCATTTAATTTGTAATTCGTTCCAAGCACACCAAATTGTGATTTAAAGGTCGTTCCCTTTTCGTTCTTCATGACCATTGAAATAATTGGTGTCGAAATGGGTTCCAAAGATGCATTGTAAAATGAGGCTGAAACTATAACAGGTTCTTCTTTAGTAAAACGTTTTGGAAAGGAAACACTTAAGCCTTCCCCTTGTCGTTTAAGAAGTAAGTAATTGATAGATTTATTGATGAGTTCATCGAAATTGTCATGCGAACCTGAACGAATAAAGTCATTTAATTTCCATTTCCAAATTCCTTCTCCGTAAATTACTCCATAATTTTGCTGTGTATTTTTCCCAAAAAAGAAAAGTGGATCTGTTTTGGTAATACTCCCTATTCGTTGGAAAAGTAAAATATCTGTCGGATTTATGGCTCTTACCGACCCAAATCTAGAAATTAGTGGAGGAAAAAATTCAATGGCTTTCTTGCAATTTTCACTTAGTTCGAAGGTGCTAAATGCCGTATTAAATCCACCAAGCACTTCATCGGATTGATTTTTTGAATTCGAAAGGGCTACAATATTGAGTTTGTTACTGCTAGTGGCAGGCGTATTTGGTCCAAGAATGTATAATACAGGAATATGGTTGTCATTGAAATAATTTTGAATTTTGGTATCAAGTTGTGTCCCGGGTTCATGCCAAACTACTAAATCTGGCTTTTTAGCGGTGTAATTAAAGTCTTTTATGGCGACATAGTTCGATTCAATCGTTTCATTTTTATCAATGGCAGATTTGATTGCGGCAATGTCTGGATGTGGTGCTGTACTTATAAAAAGCACGCTACTTCTGCTATCAACTACTTCAACATACAACAGCTGCTCATTATTTTTTATGCTACTTTCACCTTCGATTACATCAATCTTTACTTTGTATGTTTGAAATCCAGGCGAGTTTGCATCTACCAAAAAGGTATGCTGATGAAACTGGTGTTTTTCATTCGAATAATTTATTGTGGTAGCATCCAACATCTTTCCATTTTGCCATAGGCTCAGGCGTGCTGTTTTATTTTGAAGTCGGTTCGCTTCAATATCTACTTCAATGGGAAATTTGTTTTTCAAAAAGACGACGTCATTGTATACTGTATTTCGAATAAAATGGTCTTTTTTTGGTACAGTATCTCCAATTCCTAAGGTAAATATTGGAGTTAAATTAAGTTTTTCAGCTGCATAGATTGGATTACCGCCAACATTGTAATTACCATCTGACACAAAAATTAAGGCGCCTACATTTCGATTAAAATAGTTGGTGGCAATCGCATCAATTCCCTTTTCAAGGGCACTTGTTTGTTCAGAAAACTTAAATGTATTTTTTTCGTTGAATTCACTTCCAATGGAATAGGTTACTAATTCAAATTTATCGCTGAATTTGGTTTTTATTTTTGCTTGAAGCGCGCTAATCTGTTTTTGAATTTGTGCGCTATCATTATAGGAGAGCATGGATGCCGAATTATCCACTAAAGTAATAAGCACCGGTTTTTCTTTTCGATACGAAGTGTGTTGAAAAATCAGACCGATTAACAGTAAAAAAAGGATGAATAGTACACTTGTTCGAAGCGCTTTTAATAGTAGTCTAATTGATTTTGATTGTTGCTTAAACCATTCGTTTTTCGAGTAAAGATAGACAGCCGCAAAGTAAGATGCGATTAGACATGGGAGGATGAACCAGAGTGAATAATCAGAATTAATTGACATTCCTCAAAAATACAAATTTTCACTTTATGACAGATAAAATTTCTTTAGTTTTTTAAGATTTTTAAAGCATAAAAATGCTAGCTTTGTTCAAAAATTAAGGTATGTTAAAAGAAGTTTATATTGTTTCAGCTGTTCGAACGCCAATAGGATCCTTCATGGGTGGATTATCAACTATCTCCGCCACTGAATTAGGAAGTATAGCGATTAAAGGGGCTCTTGATAAAGCAGGATTGGATTACACATCTGTGGATGAAGTATTTATGGGGAATGTTTTGCAAGCTGGCGTAGGTCAGGCACCTGCTCGTCAGGCTGCATTAGGAGCTGGATTGAGTAATAATGTTCCTTGTACGACGGTTAATAAAGTATGTGCTTCGGGTATGAAAGCAATCATGTTGGGTGCTCAGTCAATTCTTTGTGGTGATAATCACATCGTGGTGGTTGGTGGAATGGAAAGTATGTCACAAACACCTCATTATTTGGATGGAAGAAATGGAACTAAATTCGGAAATATTTCGATGCTTGACGGCATATCTAAAGATGGTCTATTGGATGTCTACAGCAAAGTGCCAATGGGAAACTGTGCGGAATTATGTGCTAAAGAACATAATATTAGTCGTGAAGACCAAGATAATTTTGCCATCACCTCTTATCAACGTGCTTCTGAGGCATGGGAAAAGGGCAATTTTAACGATGAAGTAGTTCCAGTTAGCGTTCCACAGCGAAAAGGCGAGCCAAAAATAGTATCAAAGGATGAAGAATACACCAATGTAGTTTTAGAGAAAATTCCAGGTTTGCGTCCTGCTTTTGATAAAGAAGGAACCATTACGGCAGCAAATGCCTCCACGATAAATGATGGTGCATCTGCCTTACTATTAGCATCAAAAGAAGCGATTGAAAAATATAATTTAACTCCTATTGCAAAGCTTGTTTCATATGCCGATGCCGCTCAATCACCTGAATGGTTCACTACTGCGCCTTCTTTAGCCGTTCCAAAAGCATTAGAAAAAGCAGGCATGGCTATTAGTGATATTGATTTTTGGGAGTTGAATCAAGCATTTTCTGTAGTTGGGATTGCTAACACAAAAATTTTAGGATTAAATCCGGCAAAAGT
>CAMCQW010000224.1 GCA_945877045.1 Chryseobacterium gleum | reverse complement strand
ATAACATCGTGCAAAATGTGTTAGCCTTCCTAAATTTATTTTAGAAAAATAACCCATTAAAATCTACCCAAATTCATTACTTTATTCCAAGCGGCAACAAAATCATTTACAAATTTCCCTTTAGAATCATTGCTAGAATAAATTTCTGCAATGGCACGCAATTCAGAATTTGAACCGAAGATAAGGTCGGCACGGGTAGCTGTCCATTTTGGTTCTCCCGTTTTACGATTTGAGCCCACAAAAATTTCACCTGCATCGTTAGTTGCTTTCCATGTAGTGCTTAAATCTAATAAATTTACAAAGAAATCATTGCTAAGTGTTTCTGGAGTATTGGTTAATACACCATACTTAGAACCATCAAAATTTGCATTTAATACTCTCATACCTCCAACCAAAGCTGTCATTTCTGGTGCAGTTAATGTTAGCAATTGAGCCTTGTCCACTAATGTTTCTTCAGTAACAGAAGCACATTTTACATTTTTATAATTTCTAAATCCATCAGCTTTTGGTTCTAATACCGCAAATGATGCAACATCGGTTTGTTCCAAAGTAGCATCCCCTCTGCCTGATGTAAATGGAACAGAAACAGTTAGACCAGTATTTTTAGCTGCTTTTTCAATTGCTGCACATCCACCCAATACAATCAAATCTGCCATAGAAACATTTTTATCAAATTCTTTCTGTATTTTTTCATAAATTGCCAACACTATTTTTAATTGTGTGGGATTGTTAGCTTCCCAATTTATTTGAGGCTCCAAACGAACACGAGCACCGTCGGCACCGCCGCGTTTATCTGAACCACGGAATGTAGAAGCTGAAGCCCAAGCCGTAGAAACTAATTGAGCAACCGAAAGTCCGCTTGATAAAATTTTACTTTTTAAAGTTGTGATGTCGTTATCGTTTAGTTCATTTTTTGCAACAGGAACAGGATCTTGCCAAATCAATGTTTCTTTAGGAACTTCTGAGCCTAAATAACGAGCAATTGGTCCCATATCACGATGCGTTAGTTTAAACCAAGCTCGTGCAAAAGTATCGGCAAACTGGTCAAAATTTTCATGGAAACGTTTTGAGATAGGCGCGTAAATAGGGGATAGCTTCAAAGCCATATCCGCAGTAGTCATCATAGGCGCATGAAACTTTTTAGCATCATGTGCATCTACTACAGCGGTGGCAGCAGTTTCGTCGGTAGGTGTCCATTGATGTGCACCGGAAGGACTTTTGGTTAATTTCCAATCGTATTTAAACAAGGTATCAAAATAACCATTATCCCAAGTGGTAGGATTTGGTTTCCAGGCACCTTCTATGCCGCTGGTAATGGTATCGGCACCATGCCCCTTACCAAAACTATTTTGCCAACCCATACCCTGTGCTTCAATAATTGCTCCTTCGGGTTCTACACCAACATGGCTATCACTTGCGGCACCATGTGCTTTACCAAAAGTATGACCACCTGCTACCAACGCCACTGTTTCTTCATCATTCATAGCCATGCGGGCAAAAGTTTCTTTAATGTCTATAGCTGAGGCTAATGGATCAGGATTTCCATTAGGCCCTTGCGGATTCACATAAATCAATCCCATTTGAACTGCAGCCAGAGGGTCGCTAAGGTCACGCTCTCCTGTGTATCGCGTATCCCCCAACCATTCGGTTTCATTACCCCAGTTAATGTCTTGTTCGGGTTCCCAAATATCTTCACGACCGCCAGCAAATCCAAAAGTTTTGAAACCCATAGATTCTAATGCACAGTTTCCAGCTAAAATCATTAAATCTGCCCAAGAAATTTTATTGCCATATTTTTGTTTAACAGGCCAAAGTAAAAAACGGGCTTTGTCTAAATTTCCGTTATCAGGCCAACTATTAATAGGTGCAAAACGTTGATTACCTGTTCCTGCCCCACCACGACCATCTGAAATACGATATGTGCCAGCGCTATGCCATGCCATACGAATAAACAACGGGCCATAATGTCCATAATCGGCAGGCCACCAATCTTGCGAAGTGGTCATTAATTCAAAGATGTCTTTTTTAACTGCTAGCAAATCCAATTCCTTAAACTCTTCGGCATAATTAAATCCTTTGTCCATTGGGTCTGACAAGGCAGAATGTTGGCGAAGGATTCCCAAATTTAATTTATTGGGCCACCAATCTTTGTTTGAAGTTCCAGTGCCTGCAGTTTGTTTCATTTGTCCGTGCGGAAAAGGACATTTGCTTTCGTTTGAATTGCTCATGTTTATTTTTTAAAGTGTATACTGTTTTACAAATTTAATATTATATCTTGTTAGATTTTATCAATTATATTTATATTTACATAAATTTAATCTATATGATATCAATTCAGCAAATGCAATATATTCTTATTTTAAGTGAAGAGTTACACTTTCAACGTGCTAGTGAACGCTGTTTCGTAACTCAACCCACTTTATCTATGCAAATAAAGAAAGCGGAAGAATTATTAGGCTCCGTTATATTTGATAGGAGTGTTAATCCGATTAATTTAACTGCTTTTGGGGTGGAGGTTGTAGGCGTTATTCGTGAAATATTAACGGAGAACGAACGCTTAAAAGTATTAAAAAGTCGCTTTAAAGGTGAGTACAAAGAGGAGATTAGGTTGGGTGTTATTTCTACTATTTCTGCCTATTTGATTCCAAAAATGTTTTCAGTTTGGAAAAAAAGCATGGGGGAGATTAATTTAACGATTGAAGAATTAACGACTAAGTCATTATTGGAAGCGTTGGATAAAAATGAAATTGACATCGCAATTTTTGCTGGTCCACATGCGGTCAGCAAGTATAGAACAGTGCCTTTATTTACAGAAGAAATTCTCATTTATTGCCCAAGCTTAAAGAAAAAAGAGGTGAGTATGGATGTACTACAGCAGCAAAATCCATGGTTGCTTTCCAAGGGGAATTGCTTGCGCACTCAAATGATTGAATTTTGTCAATTAACGGATAACCATCGATATGGGCAATGGAACTATCAAGGGGGAAACTTGAAATTATTAATGGAAATGGTGGATAATGAGGGCGGATATACGTTGATACCTGAAAATTTACCCATGTCAGAAAAGCGAAAAAAAGCAATGGTTCAAATCACGTCTAAATTTGGTTCTCCAGCTAGGGAAATAATTGCTGTTTTTCCGAATCGAACGATAAAATCAAACGGTATAGATCGTATAATAAGGGATGTTCAACTTAACTTTATGACCAGCGGCAAATCTAAAAAAATCAATGTGCTAGGTTGGAAATAATGTGAAACGGAGCATTAACTATTGTTTATTTGCAATTGCCACAAATTCGTCATAACTAACTGGCTTTGCAACTAAACTTACCATTGATTTGAAAAAATCAGTCAGTTTTTGTTCCGCTAATTGATCGTAAATACTGTTGGCCTGCTCTTTATTTTGAAGCAATCGGAGGGCTGTTTCCATCAGTTCTTTTTCTTCTGGAGGTGGCATTCCATATTGAGCATAATTACCAATGAGTAGATTTTTAGTATATTCAATAACTTCTTGTTGATCTAATTTAATGTTATTGTC
>CAMCQW010000223.1 GCA_945877045.1 Chryseobacterium gleum | reverse complement strand
CAAAAGTATCAATCAGAAGTTGTACGACTTGGTATTCCAGATGAATATATTCATCATGGTACACAAGAAGAATTATGGGATGAATGTGGATTTGATGCAGCGGCCATTATAAAAACCATTGAGAAACTAGTTAGTATTACGCATTCGTCTACTTCATCATTTATCCAAGCGGGTTAATCTTACCTTTTGCCTATACTAGTTTTTGATTGCTTATAGTTAGTATTGAAAAGCAGTTTTTCATCAAAATTTATTTTTAAAAAGAGCGGAGCAATTTTAATTATTGTATTTTCGACAATTATTTAAATTTAATAATTGTGAAAAAAACAAATTTCGGCGCTTTTGGTACGCTCATTACCATCTTTTTCTTTTGGGGCTTCGTTGCCGCTAGTAATGACATACTAATTCCAGTATTCAAAAAGGCACTAAGCTTAAGTCAATTTGAATCTCAATTGATTTCCTTAGCTTTTTATATTGCTTATACCGTTGGGTCCTTATTGTATTTTGGCATTTCCTCTTTGTTGAAAAGAGATATTTTAAATGTTATTGGCTACAGAAATGGCTTGGCTTTGGGATTAATTATATCAGCTTTAGGGACTTTGCTTTTCATTCCGGCTTCAAATAATGCCTCATTCCCTTTATTGATTTCAGGACTATTTACTGTAGGATTAGGTTTTTCTTTACAACAAATTGCTGCAAATCCCTTGGCAATAAAAATGGGAGACCCTGCAAAAGGGAATATGCGACTGAGTTTGGCAGGGGGTATTAATAATGTGGGAACTACTATTGGCCCTGTAATTGTTTCTTTCGCGATTTTTGGAGGATTGTCTTCAGGCGAAACCACCTTAAACTTACAGGCTGTTCAAACGCCTTATCTTTATCTCGGTCTTGCATTTGTAATTGCCGCCATTTTTTTCAAATTCTCATCTGTTCCCGATAGAATGACAGAAGATTCAGAGATTAAAGGAGGTAATATAATGGCTACCTTAAAATACCCTCAAGTTGTATTAGGGATGATTGCAATTTTTGTTTATGTGGGCGTTGAGGTTGCTACAGCAAGTAATCTGCCAGAATTTATGAAACAGAAATTGGGAACACAGGAAAGTGCTGTCGCTCCTTTTGTATCTTTGTTTTGGGCAAGTTTAATGATTGGGCGTTGGACTTCTGCTGCAGGAGCCTTTAATTTTTCAAATCAAATTAAATCAATACTTGGGTTTGTTTTACCTTTTGCTGCATTTGGAATTTTTCTTTTCGTTAACTGGATTGCGGGGAATTCTATGGTGCAATTCTATCCTTATCTTAGCCTTGTTGTTTTGTTAATTATCGCTGATAAATTAAGCAAAGGAAATCCAGTGAATCAAATTATGATTTATTCCACCTTGGGCATTTTAGCTCTAGTGGTTGGTATTTTCTCTTCGGGAATAATAAGTGTCTTTGCTTTTATTTCTGTTGGTTTATTTTGTAGCACTCTATGGCCTTGTATTTTCACACTTGGAATTGCCGGTCTAGGTGATAAAACAAATACGGCATCTAGCTTATTAATTATGATGATTATGGGAGGCGGATTTATTTCTACTGCACAAGGTGCACTTGCTAGTAACGATTTGTTGGGCATTCAACATTCCTATTGGGTAGGGGTGATTTGTTTTATGTATTTATTTTTCTTTGCCTGGAGCGTAAGAAAAACGTTAATAAATCAAGGGATTACAGACTTCTCTACTAAGGAGGGCTCACATTAAGCAAATTATTAAAAAGGGAGTTTATGTATCGAATAAATTTTAGCGATTTTTTTACCTCAGCTTTTTCAGTTGATTGCATGTTATTTGGGTATTCTCAAGGACAGATAAAAGCGTTGTTAATAAAACGGGCGATGGAACCGTATAATAATTTTTGGGCTATCCCTGGAGACTTGGTATATCCTGATGAGGATCTTGATGAAGCGGCAAATAGGATTTTAAAAGACCTCACCGGTTTATCCGATGTTGGCTTGCATCAGGCACAATCATTTGGCCACCCTAAGCGCCACCCTCAAGGGCGAGTTGTCACCGTTTCTTATTTTGCAATGGTTCGAATAGAGGATTTTAATGCAAAAGCATCTTCATGGGCAGATGAAATTTCTTGGGTTCCCATTCATTATATTCCAGTTTTGGCATTTGATCACAACTTGATTATGGCCACAACAATTGAACTACTTAAGCAAAAATTGCGCGTGGAACCGATCTGTTTTGATATGTTGCCTGATCGGTTTACCTTAAGTGAATTCCAGCAGCTTTATGAATACGCCTTTAATCAGTCATTAGATAAAGCGAATTTTAGAAAAAAAATAAAGCATATTCCGCTTCTAGCGCATGATGAGAAACAAAAAATGGTAAAGCACCGCCCAGCAAAATTATTTTCCTTTGCTAAAGAAGATTATAAAACGAAGGTCGAAACCATTGATTATCAGTTTAAAATGTAGGCATATTTGTCTTTTAATTAAAACTTATTGTCCCTTTTACTATAATTAAATTTTTAGTATATTTGCTAACTAAACCTTATCAAATGATTAAACATATACTACTGACGGTTATCTTGTTTCTCTCTGGAATCTATGCTTTTTCTCAAAACACTACGGTTTCTGGCGTAGTTCTAAATGAGCAAAACGAGCAAATTCCTTTTGTTACAGTTGTTGAGAAGGGTCAAAAAAATGGCGTGATAACTGATCTTAAGGGGAATTACAGCATAACACTAATCGATACAACCAAGGCAATTTTAATTTTTTCATTTTCGGGCTATGCGAAAACCGAAATACCGGTTAATGGAAGAAAGATTGTTGATGTGCTTATGTCTAATTTCATTACCAAAGATGTTGAGGAAGTGGTAGTGGTTGGTTATGGTTCTGCTAAAAGTAAAGAGTTAACTGGAGCCAGCACAAAAGTAGGGGGAGAGAACATTGAAAAGTTAAATATATCGCGAGTTGATCAAGCCCTGCAAGGCCAGGTTGCAGGTGTAAATGTTTCTACAAACTCTGGTTCGCCCGGGGGTTCTGCAAATATTAGAATTCGGGGAATCTCTACTTTCGGCGATAATGATCCCTTGATATTGGTTGATGGAATTGTTTATGACTCTGAGGGCTTAAATGCTTTAAATCCATCTGATATAAAGTCGGTGAATGTATTGAAAGATGCGACGGCAGGAATCTATGGAGTACGCGCTGCAAATGGCGTTATTATCGTTGAAACGAAAAATGGCAGTATGAATTCCAAGCCAAAATTTGAATACAATGCGTATTATGGGATTCAACAAACAGCTCGAAAGCTTGATTTATTGACTGCCCAAGAATATGCGGTAATAAAAAATGAAATGTTCGCAATGGGAGGACAAGCAATGCCTTTTGCCAACACAAATATTGGAATAGGAACGCCATGGCAAGATTCCGTTTTTACTACCTCACCTGTTCAAAGTCATAATTTAAGTTTAAGCGGTGGGACATTAAACACCAAGTATTCTATTGGTTTAGGCTATTTTACTCAAGATGGAATCGTTGGTGGTTCCAAATC
>CAMCQW010000222.1 GCA_945877045.1 Chryseobacterium gleum | reverse complement strand
ACCACCAGAAATCAACTGACCTTTTAGAAAAAGAGATTTTTCATTAAAATCATCCAAACTATCCAATTCAAAAGGTTCCAATGAATAATAGAATCGTTTTGCATCGTATGCGCCTTTCACAATTTCAGCCGCATTATATAGAATTTTTGAAGCACTTGGCACCAATAATTTAGGGTAGCTGCTGTTCTCCGCTCCCTTTCCAGATCGTGAGGATGAATTATCGATCAACAACTCGCCTTTTAATTCACTAAATGAACTTCCCATTTCTATGACATCGGAGCCATCTTCTTGTCTTAAAGGATTTACCCTTAAAACGGTATATTCTAAGTCCTTTAAAATAAATTTAAAATCTTGATACGAAAAGTAGGCGTCTTTCACAATGGAAGCAAACTTACCCGCAAGCAACAAACCTTTAAATTGCAAATCCCTATTCTTTTTCATGATAATGAAGCTAGAGTCCGGCTCAATAGAAGTAGATTGAGCCGTTGAAATCGTAATGTTATCTACCCCAGAAATAAACATTTGTTGTTTATTTACATCCACAAAAGCAAAATACGATTGATTACGGAATCTATTATTCATTTCGTTAATGCTTCGTTCCAAGTTCTTTAAATAGGGATCTTGATTTATTTGTTCAGCCGAATAAGCTTTTAAATCTCTGGGGCGCAAATCCGAAACAATCGATAAATTATCATAGTCTCTTGCGCCATTTTTCGCATCCGAAAAATTAAATAACTTATTGGTTAAAAAAACTTGTTTTTGATCGCTATCGTAAATCAGGAAGCCCAAACTCACGAGATTAAACATACTAGATTTATTATTATCGATGGTGGTATTCATAGCATTCGCTAATTCACCTTCCGACAATACATTCGTGTTTTTTTTACGTGCAAAGGAAGCGATTGATGAGATAGGATTTATTTTACTTAAGCCTTTTACTTTATCGTATAGCCCTTCGTCAAAATAATCAAATGATTCGATAGAGATTACCTTTTGTTCCTGAGCCGTTCCAATTTCATAGCTAAAATAAGGCTGAAACGAATTTACTTTCCAACAAAAAACGGGTGAATAGACATAGACATTAAAATAAAAATCTTCAAAGGGCATAACAGCGGAGCCAGACTTCTTTGCTGTTAGGCTCATTAATTTTTTTGATTCATCAAAATAAAACAAGCAACTTGCATGCGTCATAGAATCTCCATTCGCATAAAACATTTTAAACCGAGCTTCGCGAGAAATTATTTGAGTTGGATCCATCGTGAAATTAACAGAAGAAATCTCAAAAAGCGGTTTTTCTTTATAGTTAAAAATAACCTTTGCGAGATTATCATCATTCCCCCGACCAATAAATTTCTCCCCTTCAAGCGAGAAACCTCCATCATAATCCAAATTCTCTCGAAGCGATTTAATTTTTAATCGTTTTTCAAAAGAGTTGAATTGAGGTGCTTCTTCATCTTTCGATAATTCCGTGTAGGTTTTATCCATTAATTTCCCAAGAATAGGCGTTTTAAAATACGGCGTTGTTAGTGCAACGGTATCAACTTTTAAAATTGATCGAGATAAATCTACTTTAAACATGCGCAATTCAGCAAAGGTTTCCTCTTTTTTAAAACCTACTTTCTCCCAAGTTAAAATACCTGCATTACCGCTAAATTTCGCTGCATCTACATCCAACACCCCCGAAGTCCCAGACACCAAAATACTATCCTCTAATTTGCCATTATCCGCAACAATATAACATGCCAGGTTTCCATTCTCGCAAATTAATTTCAGTGATTTCTCTTGTCGCCAAGAAAATTCACCTTTTAGAAATAGCCATCTAAAGCCATCGTTCGACTTTATACTATGGAATTCAAACAAATCTGCTGAAAACTGCAAAAAAGCGAGGAATTTTTCTGCATCATCTTTTTGATAATCGACCAGATACTTTGCCCATTCGCTATTAAAATTTCCTGAAAACTTATTCGAAGATTGAAACAAGCAAGATTTAACAAGTGGATAGACAAATGAATAATCGGAAGTTGCAGTATAGATTGAATTTGATAAATCTACCATTTTAGCGAACTGCGCTTCCGTAAAACCTGGAGATTGAATCATTTTTGAAAGCTTTTCCCTAACAAATTGAACTTGATCAGGTTCCACAAAGGCACGTTGACATTCCTTTACAAACTTATCTCGTTCCTTGGTGAAATTTTGGCTAATTGAAATGCTACTTACACCAATAAAAAGCAATAAAAAAAAATACCTCATTGTTTATCTTTTTTGAAGTTTGATGAGTGCCCATGCTTCCTTTTCATGAACGCTCACCGAAAATAAATTAAATTGTTCTGCTACGGCTACAAGTTCAGCAACATCACTGTTAAAAAATCCACTTAATAGCAAGTTTCCACCTTCAGTTAATACTTGCGAATAAATTGGCAATTGTTCCTTTAGTATATTTTTATTGATGTTAGCAAAGATGAAATCAAAATTCACCAATGGAATTAGCGAAGCGCCACCTTCAATGGCTACTATTTTAGAACAGCCATTCCGTTCTGCATTCCATTTAGTATTTTCAACAGACCAAGATTCAATATCAATGGCAATAATTTCTCTAGCCCCTAATTGCTCGGCTAATATTGCTAAAACACCTGTTCCTGTTCCCATGTCGAGGACAAGCTTATCAACTAATGATAAGTTTAATATTTGTTGACACATTAAGAAAGTAGTTTGGTGATGGCCGGTACCAAAAGACATTTTAGGATCAATTTCAATCACACGATTTCTACGAGCCTCTACCCCATGAAAAGGAGCAACAATCGATAAGCGATCATCTACATAAACGGGCTCAAAATCTGCCTCCCATAACGCATTCCAATTTTGATGTTCTATGGTGGTGCGGACATAAGTCAGTTCCAAATCTTTTTTATCGCTGAATGAACTCAGTAAAGAATGAATAAGAGAAAGCTCCTCGTTTTGCGTGGAAATATAAGCAAGTAACTCATTTTCCTCCTCCATAAAACTTTCAAAACCTACATCAGAAAGCGTGGCAACCAATATCTCATTCCAAGGTTCAAAGGGAATTGGACACAATCGATATTCAGAATAATCCATTAAAGTGATTTTATTATTTTTTCAAAACTTTCAAATTCCAATGAAGCTCCACCTATCAATCCACCATCCACATCTTTTAATGAAAAAATTTCACTTGCATTATCTTGGTTACAGCTACCGCCATAGATAATACGAATGGATTGAGACAATGAAGTACTAAAACGCTTAGCTATGCTTGAGCGGATAAATCCATGCATTTCTTCGATCTCACTATTAGAAGCATTCAAACCAGTACCTATGGCCCAAATTGGTTCGTAGGCAATAATACAATTTTTCAATTCGGTTTCATCTAAGTCCTTGAATCCATTAATTAATTGATTTTCAATATATTCTAAGTGTTTTTCAGCTTCTCTAACCGTTAAGGATTCCCCGCAACAGAAAACAACGTTTAACTCATTACGAACAGCGCGCTTTACTTTAAGGTTTACCACTTCATCCGTTTCACTGA
>CAMCQW010000221.1 GCA_945877045.1 Chryseobacterium gleum | reverse complement strand
CGGGTGCATAAATGGTTTCGAAACCTGCATAAAATGAAAGAAATAGTAGGAGAAAAATTGGAATAATAAACTGCTGTCCATCGCTTTCAGAACCGGCAGTTGCACCAATCGTCATGAAAAATGCCGCATAAAAGAAATAAGAAGCCGCAAAAAATATAAAAAAGACAGGAAGCATCACCCCATAATTAATGCGGTGATAAATCAATTCTATAAACATATTGTAGCGTGAGGCGCTTGAATTCAAGAGGATATCATTTTTTACATCGGTAGCAAATTGCATCCCCTCATAATTGGAAGGATCAAAAATATCTGTGAAAATATATTCTTTAAAAATTAGGAGTCCAACAATGATAAAGAAAGCCCATACCAATAGTTGAAACACGGCTGAAAGTCCAATACCGATAATTTTACCCAGCATCAATTCTGAAGAACGAACACTTGCAAGTAAGACTTCGACCACTCTATTGCTTTTATCTTTCGATGTACTGCGAAGGATAGTCATGCCAAATAGGCCAATAAAGAACAAAATTATAGCTCCAAAGAAGAGCCCCACCCAACCTCTTTCATTTTCCGCTTGATTCTTGGGGTCATTTACGTTTAGAAAATCAATGTTTAAAGGTTGTTTTATTTGGCGATATTTATCAATACTTAAATCCGTGAATTGGTCGATCATTATTTCTTCCACCCTTCTTTCTAACTCAAACTTAAGTTTGATTTTGACTTCCATGGAAGGTCTTTCACGGTAAAACAATTTCACTGTTTTATTATTCAATATTTTCTCATTAATTTCAACAAAAGCATCGAATTCTTTAAAGCGATTTCCGTCTCTAAATTCTTCAAAATCAAGGTAAGTGGTGTAAAAGGAATATTCAACAGCTTTAGTAGGATTTGAGGTGATTTTATTATCGAATAAATCGGTTGGGTCAGCGATTAGTACTCTAAGAGAACTTTTTCCTTGGTCGCCAAATTTCAATAAAAAATAAGTGAAAACAAGTATCAGCAGAGGTCCAACGAAAAGCATTAATTGATAAGACCTGCTGCTCCAGCGATCCATGAATTCACGAGAAGCAATTAAGAAACTATTCCTCATTATTCACCTCCTCTTTTGCTATAAGTTCTAAAAATACCTCTTGCATACTTGGCAAACGTTTTTCAATCGCTTCCAATTTCAATTTACCCATCAAATTAGAAGCAAGCTCCTCAAAAGTTCTTTCGCCTCTTTGTCTTACGACAATTTGAAATCTATTTTCTCCAATTTCCTTTGTATCAATTAATTCAAATTCCGTCCATAGAGCGTTCGCCAAGGCAATCATATTCCCACTAAATCGGACAATAAATTCGCCATTAAGGGCTTTTTCGCGTAAAGCATGCACTTTACCTTCCGCTATTAATTTTGATTTATGAAGTAAGGCAACATGATCGCAAATTTCCTCCACACTTTTCATATTATGCGTCGAAAGAATGATTGTTTTTCCTTCCGCCTTCATAATTTTCAATTCACTTAAAATCAATTCTACATTAATTGGATCAAATCCTGAAAGAGGTTCATCGAGAATTAGGTAATTGGGTTGATGCACTACCGCAGCAATAAATTGAACTTTTTGAGCCATTCCTTTGGACAAGGCTTCTATTTTTGTTTTTGCCCAAGAAGATATTTCGAATTTTTCAAGCCAAAACCGCACACTTGCTTGTGCATCATATTTCGTTAGACCACGTAGCCGAGCCAAAAACACCAAGGTATCATTAACGCTCATTGATTTATACAAGCCTCTTTCCTCGGGTAAATAGCCAAAATCTTTCCAATGATTAGCAGAAAGAAGCTTGCCATCAACCTGAATTATTCCTTGATCCGCTTTTAATATCTGATTCATGATACGAATAAGGGTCGTTTTACCTGCACCGTTTGGACCCAACAAGCCATAAATCTGACCAGAAGGAATAGTCAAAGAGACATCTGATAACGCGGGCTTTCGATTAAACGATTTTGACAATTGATCAATTTGAATCATATAGGTAAAATTAAAAATTAAATCTTGCGAAGTAATACCTTGCTATAGATTTTATTTAATTGTTATGAACGATGAGCAGATTATGCTGGAATTCCCTTCCAATTATATTTCTTCTTTAAGATAAAAAAGAATAAGCAGAGCATTATGGAAGCTAAGAAAATACCCAAATAACCATTTCCTGGAGGGTTATTGTCCTTTATTATGGCATCCGTTTGAAAGGCTTGCCAATCAGCGGTTATAAGCAACGCTGTGATTAAATTATTTGCGGCATGGAATCCCAATGTAAGTTCTAATCCCGAATCAAAATAAACAATAAAACCAAGTACAATTCCTACAGCGACATAATATGCTAAGATATGATAGCCAATTTTAGCAATTTCAGGATTGGAAATGTGCATCATTCCAAACATTAAGCCGCTTATAATAACAGAAAGAATCGCATTTCCTGTTCGTTTATTTACTCCCTGCAACACGAACCCTCTAAAAATCAATTCTTCCGCACTTGTCTGTATTGGAAGTAAAATAATAGACAAAAAGAACAAGGTCATAAATTTCTGCGCATTAAAAATAATCTCAAAATCAGCATTTAACATCAAATCCAATGCAGTAACCGTAACTACCATTAAGGACCATAAGGAAAAGGAAACAAAAAAACGTTTCCAATCGAATGCATCCCTAGAGGTAAAAATTTTCAAAAAAGGCAGCTGATGGATTTTTGTTAAGCAGATTAATAGTGTTACGAAAATGAAAGAAAAAGGCAACATCATCCATAAAAAAAGACGGTTTTTCCCCATTAATAGCGAAAGGTCTTTAATGGAAGATTGATCTACTAAATCGGAATTCGGAAAATTCAGGGATAAATCCAAGAATAAGAATGAGCTACTGACAAGATATACCAAAACAATTAACATCAGGGTAGTTACTACCCGTTTGGCCTCAAAATTTCCTTTGTTCCAAAAATCTATAAAATTCATCACGAAAAGATATCCCTCATTCGTTTAAAAAAGCCCGGATCTTTCGTATCGGCACTTGGAGAAAAATTTTCACTTGTTTTTAATTTCTCAAGGATTTCTTTTTCTTCTTTACTTATTTTAACTGGCGTCCAAATATGGATATGAACAAATTGATCACCCGTTCCATACCCTTGAACACTTGGCAAACCTTTCCCTCTTAATCGTAGCACTTTTCCACTTTGCGTACCTGGTTCAATTTTTATTTTTGCTTTGCCATTAATTGTTGGCACTTCAATACTTTCTCCAAGAACAGCATCAGAAAAATTAACAAAAGCATTGTAATGAACATTTTCACCGTCCCGTTTTAGTTCAGCATGTTCAATTTCTTCAATTACAACAATGAGGTCACCATTCACACCATTAAATGGCCCTGCATTTCCTTTTCCTTGAACACTTAATTGCATTCCTTCTTCCACACCAGCGGGAATCGAAATCTCAATCACCTCTTCTTGCTTTCGAAGTCCGTGAGCATCCGTATCACTTGGTTTTTTATCGATTATTTTTCCAGAACCTTGACAAACATG
>CAMCQW010000220.1 GCA_945877045.1 Chryseobacterium gleum | reverse complement strand
GGCCAGTTAAATCCGCATTTAAGGGATGTTGACGATTATCGTCATAAACTGTGGACGCATCTTTTTGTGATGTCTGATTTTAAATTGGATGTTGATTCTCCTTATGAAATTCCGCTTCCCGAAGCTTTGATGGAAAAACCTCAAATTATGGTTTATCCAAAAGGAGAAATACGATTTGGCCATTACGGAAAATATACACAACAAATCTTAACTGATTCTGCTTTAATTACAGATCCGAAGGAAAAAGAATATCTAAAGAATTCAATGGCTAATTTCATGAAAAAGCTTTACCTCGCTCATAATAATGATGCGGTCGAGAATAACGTAATTGCGGATCATTTGAAAGACTTATCGAAAGGGGAACTTGTTCTTGAAAATCCGGATGAATTAGTTAGCACGAGTACATTATTGAGGGAAATGGGGATGAATAAAAAATTCAATAAACCATCCAACTTTAAGCATAAACAAAAAAAGAAATTTATAAAAAAATAAAGCATGGCATCATTTGAAATTATCGGTGGTAAGGCACTTAAAGGTGAGCTAACGCCTCAAGGAGCAAAAAATGAAGCGCTTCAAGTGTTATGTGCCCCTTTATTGACCTCCGAAAAAGTAACCATTTCCAATGTTCCTGATATCATTGATGTGAACAAACTTATTTCTTTGCTTCAAGCAATGGGCGTAAAGGTGGAAAAAGTTGAAAAAGGCACGTACATTTTTCAGGCAAAAGAAATTAATTTTGACTATTTAGGAAGTGAGGATTTTAAAACGCGCGCCTCCTCTTTAAGGGGTTCAATTATGATTGTGGGACCACTTTTAGCTAGATTCGGTCGTGGATTTATACCAAAACCTGGGGGCGATAAAATTGGACGTAGAAGGTTAGATACGCATTTTGAAGGATTTACCTTACTTGGTGCTAAGTTTAATTATGATGCCGGGGAACATTTTTATTCAGTAGAAGCAAAAAAATTAAAAGGGACTTTTATTCACTTGGATGAAGCATCCGTAACTGGTACTGCTAATATCTTAATGGCTGCGGTACTCGCAGAAGGAAAAACTACTTTTTACAATGCGGCCTGTGAGCCTTATATTCAACAATTATGTAAAATGTTGAATTCAATGGGGGCAAAAATAGAGGGAATTGCCTCAAATATGCTTCATATCGAAGGGGTAAAAGAATTAAATGGTTGTTTTCATCGGGTCTTACCGGATATGATTGAAATTGGTAGTTTTATCGGTTTGGCGGCAATGACTAAATCTGAAATTACTATCAAAGATGTTAGTTGGGATAATTTAGGTGTCATACCAAATGTATTTAGAAGATTAGGTATTAAATTGGAACGTCGAGGAGATGATATCTTCGTGCCAGCTCAAGAAAATTACGAAATTGATACGTTTATTGACGGTTCGATTTTAACTATTTATGATGCCCCTTGGCCTGGATTTACACCCGATTTATTATCTATTATTTTAGTCGTGGCAACGCAAGCAAAAGGTTCGGTGCTGATTCATCAAAAAATGTTTGAATCAAGATTGTTTTTTGTAGATAAATTAATCGATATGGGAGCGCAAATTATTCTTTGTGATCCACATAGAGCAACTGTTATTGGAATGAATAGAGCGCATTCGCTAAAAGGAATAAGCATGACTTCACCAGATATTCGTGCCGGTGTTTCTTTATTAATTGCTGCGCTATCTGCTGAAGGAAAAAGTATCATTCATAATATAGAACAAATAGACCGCGGATACCAAGATATTGAAATTAGACTTCGAAATATTGGCGCTGATATAACAAGGATAGGATGATGAAATTCAATAAACTTTTTTTAGTGGCCTTACTTGTAGGCTTGTTTTGTGTGGCCTTTTGCTTTGAAGAGGAAAAAACAACTACTCCTCTTGCTAAAGCACCCGAAATTTCATTGCTATCTCCGAAAGGAAAACGTATTAAGTTGTCCGATTTTAAAGGTAAATTGGTACTGATAGATTTTTGGGCTTCTTGGTGTGGCCCTTGTCGAAAGGAAAGTCCGAATGTGGTGGAAGCGTACGCAAAATATCACAAGAGAAAATTTACAAACGGCAAGGGATTTGAAGTTTTTAGTGTTTCCTTAGATAAAGATTCCAAAGCTTGGATAAATGCCATAAATGTGGATCACTTAAGCTGGAATTCTCACGGTCTTGATATCGATGGCGTTGCTTCTGAAAGTTATGGCGTAAATTCAATTCCTTCCGCTTTCTTAATCGATGGTGAAGGTAATATCATTGCTAAAGGCCAAGATCTTCGAGACCTAAACCTTCATGTGACTATTGATAAGTACGTGAAAAAATAATTACTAAATTTGATTTAGTACCCTCTCAATTAAAGTAAACATTTCCTTAGAATATCCTTCTGAAAATACTTGTTTTGGGCGATTGGCTATGCCTAAGCATATGGTGGCACAACGATGACCTAAGGCTTTTCCTAATGAAAATAAAGCCGAACTCTCCATTTCAAAATTACACACCAATAAACCGTTTAGGTTAAATTCTCCTAGTTTTAATTGAATGTCTGCAGTTCTCGTTGGAATTCGTAATTCGCGCCCCTGTGGACCATAAAACCCGGAACTTGTAACGGTAATTCCAGAAAATGTATCGGCTGTTTGTAGGCGAAAACTTAGTGTTTCATCTGCAGCAACGGCATAGGGTTGAATGGTTGGTGGCAAACCTATAAAATTACTTAGCTCTGTGGCTAAATAACGTTCCTTTTCGCTGAATTCAATTTCGTAAAAATGAGCTACGTTATCTAATCCGAATGCATAATCACTGATGATATGAGAATGTAATGGAATACTTGATTGTAAAATTCCACAGGTGCCAATGCGAACAAGCTCTAATTGAACCTTCTCCGTTTTTTCTGTACGTGTATTTAAATCAATATTTACTAAGGCATCTAATTCATTGATGGTTATGTCGATGTTGTCTGTGCCTATGCCTGTTGATAAGGCGGTTATTCTTTTTCCTTTATAGGTGCCAGTTTGACAAACGAATTCTCTGTGCTTTGATGTGAATTCGATATTATCGAAGAAAGAAGAAACCATCGCAACGCGATCTTGATCTCCCACTAAAATGATTTTTTCAGCAAGCTGCTCGGGTAGTAAGCCTAAATGGTAAACTTCTCCTTTTGCATTTAAAGCTAATTCTGTGGGCGGAAAGTATTTCACAATGTTATTATAAACTGCCAAATACTTTAGATAAAAGATCGGAAACTCTTGCAGCAGGATCCAGTCTAATTTTATCCTCTTCTTTTGCAACCATAATGAATAATCCTTCAATTGCTTTTTGAGTTATATAGGCATCTAAATCTGGATTTAGATCTTCACCAGTGGTGAGGGCATTGTATTTAGTAATGATCGGATTCCAGTATTCCGTCAGTTTTACCTTGGAAGTTGCTTCTTTCACCTTTGGTGTAAAGGCAATTACTAATTTCGAAATCGTTTGATCTTTAAGGAATTTTGTCGCAGCGCCATTACCTCCTTTTAAAATAGCGAAGCCATCCTGAACACTCATATTTTTTATAGCATCTATAAAAATGGGCATTGCCTCTTTTGTTGCTTCTTCCGCTGCACGGTTTA
>CAMCQW010000219.1 GCA_945877045.1 Chryseobacterium gleum | reverse complement strand
AAAAACTGATGGCCCAACTCAATTAAAAAAATATAAAATACGGAATAAGATTACTGCAGAAAATTGGGTATTCTTAACCGGTGATGAAGCGCAAACACATACACTAGGTATTAAAAACTTTTTAACCTTTGCCGGAAAAGATGAAGATGCCGCCGGAGGGTATGCACATTCTGGTTCATTTACCTTAGTTGATAAATCGGGATATGTTCGAGGTGTATATGCGGTTACTAATTACGATTTAACCGTCAATAAGACAGAATACCAGCGCTTAGTAAATGATGTAAAAAACTTACTTAAATATGAATACCATGTCAACTAATGAATTAAAATCTTCGAAGTACAGAAAATTGGTAATTGCCTTGTCTATTATTATCCCCATAGCCGTTGCAGCGCTTTTTGGAATTAAAATACCTGGGATAGACTTGTCTTTTTTGCCGCCATTTTATGCTGGAATAAATGGATTAACTGCCGTGCTATTAATTCTAGCTTTAATTTTTATAAAAAATGGCCAACGAAAAAAACATCAAATAACCATTCAAATTTGCATGGTCCTTTCAATTATCTTTTTATTAAGCTATATTGCCTACCATATTACATCCGACACAACTAAATACGGGGGAAATCTTACTATCGTTTATTATTTCATTTTGATCTCCCATATTTTACTTAGTGTAGCTGTAATTCCAATTGTTCTATTTGCGTATTTATTTGCATGGGAAGGTGATTTTGTTAGACATAAGAAATGGACACGATTTGCTTTTCCAATTTGGCTATATGTCGCCATTACAGGAGTAGTAGTATATTGGATGATTTGCCCTTTTTACTAGTTAACTTTGATTTCAACCCGCCTATTGGCTTCTCGCTGACTATCGTCGATAGGAGATTCAAATAAAGGTTTAGAATTCCCAAATCCGACTGCTTTTAATCGTTTAGCATCAATTCCTTTAGTTATTAAATATTTCATTATTTTTTCAGCTCTTTTTTTTGAAAGACGATGAGCGCTCATTGAATTTTTACCTTCCTCATTTACATGACCTTGTATTTCAATAGAAATCGTGGGATTTAATAACAGAAAGTCTTTAAGGCGCTTAAGCTTTGGTAACGCTTCGTCTGCAATAACCGCCAAGCCCCCAACGAAATTAATGTCCTCAAGCTTTGCTATAGCACCACTAGTAATTGGGGTCAAACAAATGGTGTCGTGAGAACTTTTATTACCTACTATTTTATGTTCTAATAAATCTTTTGAAAAGTAACCTTGTGCATCAATTCGAAGCGTTGCTTTTATGTTTTTTGTGTTATTTAGGCTCAAATCACTAGCTCGATAGGAACCATCTAAATTCCCTGTTGATGAAATATATATTCTAGCGATAACGGGTTTTTTAGATTTCTCATCAACGATGTGCAGCGCGTAAACTGCTTGGTCATATCGGCTCACCAAGTTTAGGTTAAGTGAGTCTTCTACTGGCACTCCTTGTAAATCAGTTGGTTCAAACTGTAAAATAAATTCCAAGGGGTCAATACTGCCTTTGATGGTGTTAAAAGCAATATAGTAAGTACTTTGAGCCTTAAGGAAAACCGGATTTAAACGATTAGTTGTAAGTTTTGAACTTCGAAAATCACATAAAATTAAGCCTGCACTTTTTTCTCTAATTTCTGTGCAAGGAGATGATGTTGCGCATTCAAAAACAAAAATTGATAATGAATCCGGAGCATTTTTAATAACAAATTCTAGATTTCCATATGAATTTGGCAGGAGGTTTGTCCAAATGTAATTGTTAGATATATTAGGCATGTTGCAATAGCCAAACAAATTGTTGGCATCTATATTTTTTTTACCTAAAAAGTTTAAGGAATAGGAAACATTTGTATTAACTAAAGCGCTGCCATCACAACTTGAAATATTATTGCGCTGTCCGAGCGAAATAAAACTTAAAGATAAAAAAACAACAGTTGTTTTAATTGACCACATGCGGTCATCAAACGCATTAATTCAATATAAGTTTCAATTCTCCTGCGATACCTGTTCTGATAATTAAATGATTATCGCTCAAATGAATGCTTTTCACCTTCATTGAATTAATTACCCCTTCCATTTCCACACCATCAGTTATTGTTCCATTTAACTGGGTACTGATTACCTTCTTTGCATCGTTAAGCATGGGGCGCAAATCATAACTTGCCGCCTTCTTTATTTCATTAATTATTTTATCATTAAATAGCCACTTTGCCGTCTTAAGTAAAGCGCTTTTTGTTTGCAATTCAAATTCAATATCAGTTATCGAAACAGTCTGTGTTATTTCGTCAAGCGTAGGTTTACCCAGCAAAAAAACGACGCCCCGCTTTGCTCCGTCAAAAGTTACCGCAAAAATCATTGTGCTGTCCGAAGTTCCTGTTATTAAAATGTTTTTAAGTATTATTTTCTTTCGTTTAAACATGAACTCCTTATCTTTTAAGGAGGTGTTAATGATGGAAGTTAACGAGTCGTACGAAGCATCAATATCGACGACCATTTCTAATCCATTCGATTTAGTAAATGGTTTCATTTCTGGCAAGATGCTCACTGGAAGCTCTAGTTTTTCTGTTACAACCATTGGGGCAAGGCCCAAATTCAAATCTATATCAACTTTGTTTTGGGAAAAATTTAACTTTCCAAGCGATATTGCTTTTGGCTGCAGGTATAAAAACCCATAGCTTTCAATCGGTATTGGTTGCTGAAGCTCCTTCCAAACGTCGACCATTGAAGATCGGATATCGAAAGATTCAATTTGTTTATCAATTTCCTTTTCAAGCGCCACTAATTCTCCATTAACCTCCTTTTTAACTTCTGCTGTTGCATCAAAATTAAAGACCGTGATTTTACATGGGTCTAGCATGTCAAATTTATTTAATTGAGTGACAGCATTAAATTTATAATTAGAGCTTATATTAATTTTAGTTGAATACTCTACTTTTACCCTTCGCATTGGGTCATCGATACCACAACTTGTATAAATTCGAGGCACGGCACAAATGCCCTTTTCATCAAATAAGTAGTAACATTTTGGACAATAATTTATCTTTAAGTCAAATCTCCCATCAACAGCATATTGAAGTTCCTCTTTTTTAAACGTAAAAACAATTGGCTCTCTAAGAAAACGGTAGGAAAAACTAGTCCCTTCGCACTGCTGCTCTTCTCCTGAAAAAGATGTCGGTAAGCTTTTTTCTACCTCTTTTAAATAAGGACTTAAATTTATCTGTATAGGAATAGTTATGGAGGAAACTTGCGTGTTAAGGGCTGGAGGTGGAATTATTTTTGTAATCGGTGCAGCAACTTCGATTGTTTTACAAGCAACTAAAAATACCGGCAAAAGGAGTAAAAAAAATCTCATCGATTCAAAATTTAATGTGAAACCAAGCGCTTATATCCAAATTAGTTCATTTTATTTTGCAGGGCTTTGTCTAGGGCATCCAAAAACTCTTCGGTATAGACATAGTGCTGCCCATGATTTAATGTGTTACCATGAATACAAACGGCTAAATCCTTTGTCATTATGCCTGATTCTACGGTATCGATGCATACTTTCTCTAAATCATTACAAAAATCAATTAATGCTTGATTATTATCTAACTTTCCTCTAAAAGCCAAGCCTCTCGTCCAAGCAAATAT
>CAMCQW010000218.1 GCA_945877045.1 Chryseobacterium gleum | reverse complement strand
CTGGGCTGTTCGATTTTGACGTATTTGCTGGCGCTATGCCATTTGGTTTGCTCTTTTTCAGCGGGTGGGTAGCCTTTTCCTTTGATGGTTTTGATGTGAAGGAGGCGGGGTCTTGTTTGATGGTAGCTGTGCTGAATTGCGGGGAGTAATTCCTCTAAGTTATGTCCATCGATGGGTCCGTGATAGTTGAGTCCGAACCACTCAAACCAAGCTTTTACTTTTTCAGGGGCGGTTTGAAGGCGTGTGTTCAATGCTCCCGTGTTTGGGTCGATGCCCATGTGATTGTCGTTCAGTACAATCATGACATTTAAATCCGACTCAAACAGGTTATTTAGTGCTTCATAGGAGAGTCCTGCCGTTAAGGCGCCATCGCCAACTACCGCCACAAAGGTGGGCAGGTGGGAATTTGCGGAAGTGTCTTGGGTAGTAGATTTGATTTTTGCAGCAGCGGCCATTCCCATCGCTGCGGAAATAGCTGTGCTAGAATGACCAGTACCAAATAGGTCGAATGGGCTCTCCTCCCGTTTTGGGAAGCCAGAAAGACCATTGAAACTGCGGATGGTGTGCAAAAGGTCGCCCCGGCCGGTTAATACCTTGTGAGGATATGATTGATGTCCCACATCCCAAACAATGCCATCCTGCGGAAAGTTTAAGGTATTATGTAGTGCAACGGTTAATTCAATTACGCCCAGGTTGGAAGAGAAATGCCCGCCAGATGTCAAAACCGATTGTGTAACAAATTCACGCAATTCTTTAGACAGAATTGTTAGGTCTTTACTACTTAAACTTTTAATAAATTTATTATCCGATATTTTTGCGAGTAATGTCAATGGGTTTTAGCATGCTGGGTGCAAAAATAGGATACTTTATTGAGTGAACGACCATTGGTTTTAGTGGATTAATTATTCAATGGATTAGCCAAAATTTAACAATAGTTGTAAATACGCTATGGTTCTTAGTGAGTTGTTAAATGAAAAATCAATAATTGGTGTCAGATTTTTTTATAAATATTTGGTAGATGATAAATATAATTAGTAGATTCGTGGCCGTAATAAAAAATTCCCTTTTAGTTATTGTAAAAATTGCGTCATTTTTATGAAAAAAATAGAAATAAATCCCGTTGAAGGCCCAAAGAAAAGAGGTCGTAAGCCAGGTTCTAAGAACAAGGTGAAATCAAAAAGAGCATCTAAAAAAGTTGCTTATTTGAATGCTTTTTCTTTTCTAGAACAAGAAATCCAATCGCTTTCTAATGCCTTGAAAAAGGCAACGGCACAAGCTGAAAAAGAAATAGAAAAGTTAGAAAAGAAGCAAGCGAAGGACATAGAGAAGGTTAAGGCGGCTGCTACCAAATCTTTGACATTGTGGAAGGATCGTGCCAAGAAAAATCGCCTTAAGGCTTTGTCTAAGGGTACCGGTAAGCGCGGTCGTCCTGCCAAACCCCAAGTAGAAAAAGTTGCCGGTCGCAGAGGTCGTCCACCCAAAACTGGTTATCGCAAAGGCGGCGGACGCAGGAAAGCGGGTGAGTTAACAAAACGCGATGTGATTTTGAATTACATAGCTGAACTATCACATGCAATTTCTTCTGGAGATTTGATTTCAGCGTTGTTTGAGCGCAGCGGCGAAAGAGATAAAAAGCGTTTCTCACAAGGAATTTATACAACACTTACCCAAATGTATAAGGCGGGAAGTTTGGTAAAAGACGGTGCTGGAATGATTTCTATCGCTAAATAATTTTTGTTATTTCGCAATGAAGAAATCGAGGATTGCCAGATAGGTCGTTCAGGATTTCAGTTTCACCCATTGGGATAAATAAAGATTTAATTTCTTCTGGATAGTATTGGTTGATTTCTAACCAAATTGATAATTGTTGAATCGCGGAACTGGAAACCAGTTCCGCGATTTTTTTATAAAACTGTAGTGGATCCTGATTTGGGGTGAAAAGGGCATTTTGGGGTTCGAATTCCAATACCCGGGACGACATAGTTTCTCTTTCTAATTCTGAAATGTAAGGTGGATTGGAAACCAGCAATTGAATGTTGGATGGTAATTCAAATGAGCCTAATACATCTTGTACACTTGCCAAAAAACGGTCCGACACCCTCTGAATTATTGCATTGAAGTTGGCGACATCGATTGCAGATTGAGATATATCAACTGCGGTAAATTTCCAGTTGGGATTCTCTGTAAGTAGAAGGATTGGAATACATCCAGACCCTGTTCCCAAGTCGATTCCATGAATAACCATTGATTGTTGCCCACTTAATAAATTATTGTTTGATTGGATCTTGAAATGCCTATTGATTAGATCGCAGAGTTCTTCAGTCTCTGGGCGTGGAATCAAAGTGTTCGGGGTTACTTTTAACTCGAGAGATCCAAAAAATGCAATTTCAAAAATGTATTGGATGGGCTTGCCGGTTTTGAGTTCTAAAATTATCCGATTTAATTCAGCCTCTCTGTCGGTTTGTGTATTTTGAATATGTGGCAAAATCCAAAACAAGAAGGCCCGGATTTCATCCTTGCTGTATTGGCCGACTAGTTCCGTAATCAGTTTTTGTTGGATTGGTTGGTTGTCCATGTTATCGGTTGATGTAAATCCAGCGCAGATTCTGACTGCAAATGTCAGCTTCTCTATGGAATGCATCTATATGTAAAATATAATTTCCGCTGGAAAGCTCATTATTTGATATTTCTAATGGTATCGGGAGCACACCTTCTTTGCCAATGGTTGCTTGGTATATGGGTATACCCATGAGCCCGCCATGCAGATTGTAGATACTTGCGGTTAACACATATCCGGGTTGAGGCATTTGAAACGACAGCATGAGTGTTTGCATGGATTCACTTTGTCCGCTAGCATCATTACCCAAGACTGAGCTGAGCAGTGAAAAGCACTTATTGATTTTGTGTGTCGATGTTTTTAGATTGACCTGCTGACTATTGGGTTCGGCGGGTGTGGCATAACCAGCGGTTGAAGCGGCGCTAACCCAAAACTGGGGCGACGAGCTGGGTGCCGTAGGGTGATTTTTTTCGAGGCTAACACCCTTTGCTTCTGTCAATAGACTGTGATGCATTGATTCGTCATATTGCATTATGTCGATGATATTGGATGAATTATCAAATGTCAATTGAAGTGCAGCTCCGCTTGCCGATAAATTGGGGAATGTGGAACAAAATTCATGAAAGGTATATCGTTCCGGATTGTACGTTTTGGCTAATGAATAGGGGTCTGAACTAAAGCAAATTATTTGATTTGGATACAAGGTTTTCGGTTCGGGACAGAGTAATGTTCTTTGGGTTAATTGTAGATTATTGTCGGTCAGTAATTCGAGGCCTTGCAATTGGATTGCTTTATCGGAGGTGTTCACGAGTTCAATGTAATCAAATGATCCATCGCTGGCATTAAACATGATTTCGTTGAATTGTAATTCCCTTGGGTGGGGCTGTCTGGCGTATGCAAACACCTGGAATTGTGTGTCGCTCAGTGTCCGATGTGCGCAATCTTTCGCATTCCTAACGACCGCTTTTGCATCCAACGGTTTTGTTGTTTCTAATTTAAATAGCCAGCCCGAATTGGTTGATCGCTGGTATTTTGTTTTGATTGTGTCACCCTCGTTTGATATCAAAATCAGTTGAGGCAATTGACTCTTGAGGGTTGA
>CAMCQW010000217.1 GCA_945877045.1 Chryseobacterium gleum | reverse complement strand
AACAGTATTTGAATAGTAGCTTCTTGTCATTTAGTTCTCTTATTAGTAATGTATATGTTGTCGTCTTAGCATGACCGGTAACGGTTTGCAGCTTGGCGAAGTGGCGGACTTTGAAGCACTTACTTTCAATTTAGCACTTATGTTCATTTGAAAACCAAATGTTCATTTTAGCACTGAACCCGCCATTTTGCCAAACTGCTGTTGTGCGTTCGTTCTTCTTTTTTTTCTGTCGTGCAAAGTTAGTTTTTTATAAACTTGGTTGTATAAAAGTTACCTATTTGGTCTGCAATTTTTATAAAATATGTTCCATTAACTAAATTTGAAACTTCTATTTTATTGTTGTCAAGTTTACTTTCCATTTTTTGTCCGACTAGATTATAGATTGACACTTCCTTAACTTGATTTTGAATGTTTACAAAAATGAAATCAGACGTTGGGTTTGGATATATTTTAAAAGCATTAAATTGAATATTTTCATCTATTGCAGTTAATGGATTTTGATAATTACCTGCACTATCTAATAAGCAAATAAACAAATCACTTGCTCCGTTGCTATTAGTCATAGGTGATAATGGAATGGAAGCAAAAGCATTATTGCCGTGAAAACGACCAGAAAATACAACTTGTTGTTCATTTAATAATTTAACGCTTGTTCCCAACGTAAGTTGGTCAGTTCCATTTACTACTCCACCAAATTGTTTTGCCCATTGACATATGCCACTTGAATTATATTTTGCTATGTATCCATCGTGTCCACCACCTGTGCAGTTTCCTGTTAGTGTGATTGCTGTTCCGTTGGGATTAAAGTTAGCAGATGTTCTAAACCAACCCGTAACATATATATATTGCTGATTGTCAGTTGTTAAACGGTGTGCTTGGTCTTGTCCTGTTCCACCAACAGTAAAGGATAATAAATGATTTCCATTATTGTCATATTTGGCTACAAACCAGTCGGTTGTTCCGTTCATTGTATGTGTAACAGTTCCTGCACTTGGGTCATAGTCGCAATTTGCTCCTGCATTACCTGCAATGTAGATATTGTTTAAATTATCAATGGTAATGCCACCGGGTGCACCAATATCTGCGGCAGGTCCACCGATTTTTTTAATCCAAATTAAATTACCCAAAGTATCATATTTTCCAAAATAGGTATCAAAACCACCCGAACTATTCAAGTTAGAAACTCCTGCATTTGGGTCAAAATCAACAGTAGTTTGAAAATATCCTGTGTGAATTAAATCTCCATTGTTATCCACAATAATTCCCGAACCTTCGTCAATTCCTGAACCGCCTACTTGTTTTACCCAAAGTATTTGCCCTAACGGACTAATTTTTCCAAAAACAACATCTTCTACCTGTGTTGTAAAAGTTGTAGTCCCAACTGTTACCGTTCCTTCCATTACACCTGTCCAATACACATTGCCTTGTGTATCAACATCTAAACTGAAAGCATCATCTAAACTATCAGCACCGTAAGTTACAACCCATTGAAAATTCCCGTTTTGGTCATATTTAGCAATGTATGCATCTCTTCCGCCATTACTTGTTCTTGCTGTAACACCTGCACTTGGGTCAAAGTCACAAGTATTTGAGAAGTAACCACAAAGAATAATATTATTGTTATTGTCGGTTACAACGCTATGTGGAATATCAATACCTGTGCTACCAAAAGAAATTGCCCATAGTAAGTTGCCCGCAGATGAGTATTTTGCAATATAGTTATCTGCAAAACCAATTGCAGTTCTATTTGTTGTTCCAGCAGTTGGGTCAAAATCAACCGTGTTGTAAAAATATCCCGCAGAAATAATATTTCCTTGGTTATCAATATCAATATCCTTACTGTATTCCTGACCAGCAGCCCCAGCCGAAATTAGAAACTGTGCATTCGCTTTGAATGTCAAGGCAAGAAGTAAAATTGCAAATATCTTGTTCATTTTATTTGAATTTAAAATTTAAGTTGCAAATTTGCAACTTGTTTTCTAAATTGTCAATAACTTACCAAAAGTAAAGTATTGTAACCAAAAGTAAATATTTGAGTAAATAAAGAGTTTTAAAGCGAAAAAAAAATGAAAAAAGTTGAAATATCTTGCCCAATAACTGCCACAATGAATATAATTGGTGGCAAATGGAAATCTGTTATACTTTGGTATTTGAGAGAAAGACCTTTGCGTTTTGGTGAATTGCATAAATTAATCCCTAAATGTTCTTTAAAAATTTTCAATTCAGATTTAAAAGATTTAGAAAAAGACGGAATTGTAAAAAGAGAAGTTTTTGCAGAAGTTCCGCCAAAAGTTGAATATTCTTTAACTGAATACGGAAAGTCGCTTTTACCTGTCATAATTACTTTAAGAGAATGGGGCGTTAAAAGATTAATGGAAAATCCTGACTTAATGGAAAGTAATGAAGAGTTAAAATATTTTATGCAAATCATCACTTCAACCGAAGATTTGTCGTTTTTAGATAAGTTCAAAGTTTAGCACGGTCGTCTTTTAGAATGACGCACAACGTTTTGCGTGTAGGCGATGTTGCCTTGTGTTGCGCCTGCGGCAAGGCAATATTGCTTACACGTTGTTATGGGATGGTTTGAGGATAAGTGAAAAGTTTCTCTAGAAATTTCTTAGGTGTTTAAAGAACTTTAAACTATACAATTAAACAACTCTGATTTGATTATTCTTAAATAGCTCTATTTGATTTTTAACTCAAATTGAATTTAAAATTATTCTTACCTCCAATTTAGAATTTTGTGTAATGATTGCAATATTTTCATAAATCAATTAGTCGGATTTTACTAGTTCACAAAATTATTTTTTATCATAGCGATCTAAAAATCCTTTGTACCAACAATCTCCAAATTTTTTTTCATCTGATGGGAAACCCATCATTACACCACCATTTTCAATAGCTTGATTTTTTGCCCAATTGTAATCTCTTTTACCATCGTCTGCTATACTAGCAATGGTGCCCATTGTTGCGCCTTGATCATACCAATATTTTTGTGAACTTTCCTCACAATTACATGTCTTTGCTCTTTCTTCATGACTGGGGCCGCAACCAATGAATCCTATCATAGTCACTAAACCACAAGAAATAATTGATTTTTTCATTTTTTATAATTTTTTTTAATTTTATTCCTACTCTATTAGCTTTTCAGAATTCGCTCCGTTTTTTAAAGTGGGTTCTGGTCTCCACTCATTAATTTTTACAAGTCTGATTGTCTTACAAAACTAATAATTTAAACTACGTAACCAAATTAATTAAATTATTGAGTTAAAATCAAGTACAACAGGTCCTAAAACTATTACTTTTAGGATATTAAATATTAGATTAAATTTTTAAACGAAATCAAAAAACATAGAACCACACTATTTAATTATTGATCTTCTGCACAATGATCTAATGAGCAATAACCACCTTTAGTATCTATTCTACAACAACCAACGCAGCCCCCAAAAGGTCCATCTTGCCTGCTGCTATAATGCTTCCAGCCTCTTGCTTGATTATCACACCCTTTGAAGTCACATTTATTACTGCAACTTGTCAATGAAGATAACGTAATCATAACTGCTCCAAAAATAGTCATTACTTTTTTCATTTTTCTATAAATTTATTTTCTTACTCATAAGGCTTTTCAGAATACTCCCCGTTTTTTTTAGTGGGTT
>CAMCQW010000216.1 GCA_945877045.1 Chryseobacterium gleum | reverse complement strand
ATACGAATTTTTACAGATGGCTCAGCTAGAGGCAATCCAGGACCGGGAGGCTATGGTATTGTACTTAAATTTAATGGTAAAGAGAAAGAAATTAGTGGTGGCTTTAAATTAACCACAAATAATCGCATGGAATTACTAGCGCTTATTATTGCGCTGGAAAACCTAAAATCAAAATCTTACCCAATAGAAGTATATTCCGATTCAAAATATGTTATCGATTCAATTACGAAACGTTGGGTCGACAATTGGAAATTAAAACAATTTAAAGGTAAAAAAAACAAGGATTTATGGCTTCGTTATTTAGCCGTACAAAATAATTTAAACCTTACTTTTCATTGGGTTAAGGGGCATGCCGGACATCCTGAAAATGAACGATGCGATGAACTAGCCGTTGCAGCTGCTTGCTCCAATAATTTGGCGGAAGATACTGGGTACAAACCAGCAGGTGAAGATGGATTATTCTGATCCGATAACGGTAACAAAGCTGGTTCTATCTACCAAAGTGCCTCCGAGCATTTCTCCGTTAATTCGATAGAAATAAACCCCATCTGTACAGGCGGTTCCGTTCAGAGTTTTGCCATCCCAAAGCGCTGTTCCAGATTGATTTTCTAAACTGTACACCACATTTCCCCAGCGGTTAAATATCAAGACATTGTAGGTCTTGAAATAGGCTTCAGACAAGATGAAAAAGTCATTTTTACCATCGCCGTTGGGAGTAATCACATTGGGTATAATTAGATCCGGATCTTTTACATTAATCACCAAGGTGTAAGTATCTTCACATCCTTGAGCATCTACTACTGTTAAGGTTATGGTGTATGGACCGCTCAAAGCATAGGTAGCGGTTTGACTTGAATCATTGATCAAGGTATAAGTGCTATCATTCCCTAAATTCCAAGTCCAGCTAACAATCGGACTAGAAATAAAAGTAGATAAATCATCAAATAATACAGGATCGTTCTGGTCTACTAACATAGGGTTGGCGGTAAAGTTGGCATCTAGCCCATCATCTTGAACCGTAACCGTATCTAATAAAATCTCAATTTCACAACCATCTATACTGATTAAGGTTACAGATGGCACATAAGAACCTGCCGAATCATAGTTGTAAAAGAAATTGGTTTGATTATACACGAAATTACCATCGCCCATATCCCAAATTAAACTGTCTAAATTCATAGGAGACTGCACCAAAAATCCAGCACCTTGGGAGCAAATGGTGCCATTTTGATAAACTAGTGGATTTCCTTGTGGGCCTCCAATCGCTACGTAATCATTCACCGTTGTATCGTCGGTACAACCATATTCGTCAGTGATCTCAAAATACAGGTCGAAAACGCCATTGTTTACAAAAGTGTTACTTGGATTTTCCAAGATAGAGGCATTGTTTCCATTACCAAACTGCCAGTTCCAAGCGCTGATGTTGCCAATAGATTGGGACGAATCTACATAAGTTCCAAACAAAGGCGGACAATTATACTCCCCATTGTTATTCAATATCGCTCCTGCGAAACTATACGTCGGTTGTGCATGTGGAATAGAAACAGTTATGTTTTGACTCACCGTATCGGTACAATTATTTGAATCAACAGCCACCATGGTCAATACAAAATTGTCGCTCAGCTGGCCAAATGGGATATTCCCAGGCAAGGTATAGGAAAGATTTGGAGTACTCGATGAAGAAACCACTTGCCCGTTAATCAACCATTGATACGATAAATTACCAGCACCTGTTGAATTATTCACGACTAAATTTGAATCTAAATTACACACGACCGGCGGAAAATTAAAAGCCGCTATTGGTTGCGTTATGGTAATCGGTACCGTGGCAGGGGAAGACCCACAACCGAATAAATCGTAGGCTACCATGGTCGCAAAATAGCTTCCATTCCCAACAAAAGTATGGTTGATGGGCTGGTTAGTTGAATTGGTCGTCAAGGTGCTGTTATCGTCGGAAAAAGTCGTCACGAAAGAAGACAGTGCCGTACCATTCCCAACCGTCAACGAATTGTTATTAAACGTTACCGAAAAGGGTGAGCATCCTACTGCATCTAAGGTGGTTAATATGCCAAAAGGAATATTTAGAACCCTGATGGGGTGCATGATTTGAGCGGTGCATCCAACGCTATTCGTAACCGTTAAGGTTATATTATACAAGCCTTGATTAGTATACACATAATACGGATTCGGGCCATTGTTTACATTTTGACCATTACCCATAGAATAATTCCAGTTGCTTAAAGGGTGAGCGCTAGGTGGATTGCTCCAAGAAGAACTAGCATCAAACATTTGAAGGGAATCGTTTTTACAGATAGAATCGTTGGCTAAGGTAAATTGGGCGGCAATTTGAGAAATATTTATGGTTTTCGTAATACTATCGCTACAACCCGTAGTAAAATTTCGAACGACTTGCTCCACCGTATACGACCCATAAGTAGCAAAATTATGGGTGGTATTTCCATTGTTGACGCCATCCAAAACCGCATTTCCAATATTCGTATTGGCTGTTCCATCGCCCCATTCCCAAGTCATATTAACATTATCCGGCTGTTCTCCATGAATTGCATCATCGGTAAAACTAACATTTACTGGAAAAGCCCCAGGATTACAAAAAAGTTGAGAAGAAGGTGTGAATTTTGCGATAGGTGCCAAGACATAAACAGCTGAATCAATAGTAATCGAATCCAAGCATCCACGAAAATCAACCACCAAGGTCACAGTCATATATCCCGTATCAGCCGTAAACTGATGCTGAGGATTTTCTTGGGTAGATGTCCCATCGGAAAAATCCCAAAAGTAGGACACCTCATTGGGTTGGTGAGGAGCACTAATGACAGTTGTGTTCGTAAAGTTGACATTTTGCTTAGCGCACGTTGTTAAGGGACTCACTGTGAAACCCACTTGGTCAATATCACCAACAGTGATATAATCATTGATAATTTGGGTGTCTGTGCAACCTGATTGAGAAGTTACAACGAGTGTGACATTATAAAGCCCCAAGGGATAGGTTTGACTTGGCGGATTGGGTCCGTTGAAGGTTTGGCCATTGCCAAAATTCCATTGCCAACTCACAATTGGATTGGCTGGATTAGGGGTTGAAGACGTATCTGTAAACTGAACTGTAAGAGGCGTACAACCACCGGTTTCATTGGCGGAAAATCCTGCCTCGATATTGACAATGTTAATGAAGTTATTTTGAGTGACTGTGCCATTACAACCCGAGGCGGTACTCACAGAAAGGGTGACATTGTAAGAACCACTAGTTGTATAAATCTGTGGCGGAGGATTGTTTCCCGAAAAAGTTTGACCATTTCCAAAGTCCCATGTATAGGTTCCCGCAAGACCAGTGGTGTTAGTAAAATTAATGGTAGCAGGCGCACAATTAGTGGTAGGGTTAGCGGTAAAACTAGGTGTTGCAGCATTTTGTATGGTAATTTGTTGAGTCGCATTGTCTGTACAACCGGAGCTTGTATTTTGAGAAGTTAGAGAGATGGAGTACGAACCCGCGGTATTAAAAGTAAAGCTAGGATTTTGTTGCGTGCTAGTGCCTTGCCCTCCGAAATTCCAACTCCATTGATTGGCTCCTGCCGTTGAGTTGTCTTGAAAACTAATACTAGATCCAACACAGGCAATGATGGGTGCAGTGATGCCCGATTGAAAA
>CAMCQW010000215.1 GCA_945877045.1 Chryseobacterium gleum | reverse complement strand
AAAATAGAATTCGTAAAAGTGACGGATCCATTCAATTCTTTTATGGAAGTTGTAAAAGTAGTTTTTGGGGACTTTATCATTTGTACATAGACAATGGTTTAGAGATTCCAATTACATCAAAAGAGGCATTGTCAAGCCTTGTGAAAAATCAAATTGCAATTTCAGATATAATTATGGAATGTGAACGCAATGGAAGAAGTGCTGCGGATTCAGATTTGACAAAAAGGGTATATAATGTTAAAATGATTAAGGGATTTTTAAATAATGGTATCACCAAAATTCTTTGTACATCAAAAGGAGTAATGGATATGTTTCATGATCAGATTGCAAAAAAGTCCAACGAATTTGTTTTTCAGGAAGATGAATCATATAAATGGCAAACTGAGGTAATGTCAAAACTGAAAGGAAGTGAGATTCAAATAAAAAAGTTGATTTGCAGACAATATGTTTATAAGGGTAAAACAATTCGATTAATTTCAATTCCTTCCCCTGGTTCACCTCAAAGGCAATTAAAACAATTTGGATTTACAGGTGATGATTGGAGAGAGTACGCAGATAAGTATTTTGAATTTTCATTTAAATGGTTAAAAATAGATTAAGTTATGGAACATAAAACAAAATGTAATTGTTGCGACTGTGTTTGGCAACGTGTTGTTAAAAATCAAGGTGCAGTTCTTAGGTTGAAATTTCAAAAGCAAATTTCATATAAAATTGAAAAGAATATGATCGTTTGGTTATCAATGGAACCTACCCAGCGAGTACTTTTTAGGCAAAGACGAATTAGTATTTGTAATTCAATTCCATCTCGTCAAAACAATTTTGGACCCTCTAACTATCCTGGTACAGCGACTTCATACAAATGGGCTTTATTAAATCATGATCGAATTTGGCTATTATGAAATTCAAAGAAATTCCCAACCTCCCATCACGCCTCAACCAAAAAATTCAAGCTCTTGAATCTGAAAAGGACGACGCCTACGCAGCGGATGAACTCGTTGAATTAGGTGAAGAAATTCTTTCGCAACTGGCTGCTATGGGCATTGCTGTTTATTTGCAACAGGCTAAACAAAAAGATGTATTTAATGACTTTTTGATTTCCTTGTTTTTATCGAATGGGCATGCCTATAATGCGGGACCTTTGTATCGCTGGGCGGCAAATATGATTAAAGATACAGAAGGACCCACAGCTGAGTTTTTGAAGCCCTTTTTCTGGGAAGTGAAAAATGGTAAAGAAGTGTTGAACGAGGAAATTCACCATTTAGCTAGTTTGCGTAACGCTGTAATGCATGGGTTTTTTATTTTGCCACCTGAAGATAATAGGAAAGAAGCAAAAAGAATGGAAGCGATACTTCAGTCTATGGTAAGTGCAAACTTATTTGAAACGTCCTTTGGAAGTTTCCATTTTATTGACCAACAAGGATTTAATGGTCATTGGAATATTTCAACGGTTGAATCTTGGGTTCTGTTTGACCAACATTTTCCATTTGGGAAATTGGCCGAACGCGTTGCTCATGAGTATGCCGATGATTTCCGAAAAGAAGAAAATCATTTTGCATCTGAAAAATGCAAGTCCATGTCAAATGTGCAATTAGAAGTAAATAACTTACTTGAGAAAGGGAAAGGCGCCTTGGTCTGCTGGTATCAAGCAGAAAGCGATCAGGGTTTGGCTTCCTACCGAACCGCTATTCAATCCTTGGATAAAGCAAAGTACTTACCAATTTACTATGCCTTAAATGCGAATGGAGCAACTTTTACAGCTTCTTTTCTGGAGAAGGAGATCGGTAAAGCACTGTATCAACTTACTTCAGATGAAAAAGCGCTAAAAGATCCGTTCAAATACCTATATGCACAAAAAGGAAAGTTATCAAAGAAACCAATTGTAGTCTTGCATGATATTCATATTGCATTGTTTAGTCCGAATCATTTAACCAATTTATTTAATGCGTTGTATGATTTGGATGTTCCAGTTTTGGCAACGGCATGGCATTATCCCTATTTAAAACGATTTTTCAATGCTTTAGTGAATTTGAATGAAGCAGGAACGAAAACGGAAGAACAAGTCCTTTTTTCTTTGGAAAATTACCTGCGATTTAAAGGTCCAAACGCAGAACAAGCCGACGAAAAAGAGGGTTTTGAATTGCTTAAACGCATTACCTTGGATCTATTCGAACGACTGGAAATGAACCAGGAAATCGTGGCAAGGCGCTATGCAGATCAGCACGAATTTCCGATCGAATTTGTGCATGAAGCATTCAACATTTTAAGTCCATTTTATACCTTGGGTAAGGAGCAATTTAAAGAAGATGAGCTGGATGAATTGTATGGTTTTCCAAAAACCATTGAAGAAAGTTCGCGAATATTCTTAACTTTAGGAAGGCGTGATGTAAAACTAGAGTACCAGCATAAAGTATTAACTAACGCTAAGTAAAAAACGATGAATCCAATTCAATCATACCACGAGCGTTTTTTAGCGCTGAAGTCAGAAAAAGAAATCCAAGCTGATTCGGAAGTCATATTGCGACTAATTGAATCAGATCCAGCAGGTTTGAACAATTACTTCATGGCAGCATTGGGCATGAGTACTTTAATTTTACGCTTCGGAGCAGTCATACAGTTATGTCAAAAATTTGAGAACTTGGATGAACATGGAGATGCACTTTTCCTCAAACAAATTCTTGATAATTTGAGAGAGAGTTTACCTTCCGATACCAGTTGGAAAAATTTGTGGGCTTTATCAGCGGTGGAAGATACATGGCTAAAGCCAGTTCTCAAACCCAAAAATGCTGAGGCTTTATTAAATCGTTTTATCACATTTCGTAATCGGTATGTTCATCAATTAATTAGAATTGAAGAAGCATTTTTGCAGCAGTTGATTGCCAGTATTACCTTGTTTGATGAAATGGCCGAATTAACTTCGCTGTTTAAAGATGGTGACTTAGTTTGTTTAGATGGAAAATATACTTGGAAACAACTTGACAAAATTATTTCCTTACATCCATATGTTCAAGTCGGAAAAAAAGGTGATGATCCCTATATTTTTCAAGGATTGTACGACAATAAATCACAGGCTCATTTATTAAATTTACGACTTGGTGATGAAGATAAGCAGCTTGCCAGTGAACAACTAGAACCGAATTTCACTCCAATTAGAGAGGCGATTAGGGGAGGAGCGGGGCAAGTCTTCGACCATAGTGAGCGAATTGCCTATTACCAATCTTGTTTTGTTGGAAGAGATCGTGAAAAAGCGGCCATGCTGGATTTTTGTAACGCTTCAGGTGAACAGAATCTATTATGTGTAAAATCACCTGCTGGAATGGGTAAGGGAGCTCTTATCGCTGATGTGATCGAACAGCTAAAAGAAAATAAAACTAAAACCCAGGTCTTGTATCATTTTTGTGGTGCAGGAATCCAAAACAGTTTGCATGCAACCTTGTACCATTTTATTTTGCAAGGTCAACGTCAACAATATTGGGAAGTTTCGGATGAGTCCATTCAACGCAAACTGGATCGACTTCCATCAAAGTATATTGATGTAATTCACTTGTTTCAGTCTTTGTTGAGTAAAGAAAACCTGAAATTAAATGCTAAAAACGAATCTGGTAATCTGGTCATCATCATTGACGGCCTAGACGAGGCACAAGTGGCCTATTCGCAACTCAAAAT
>CAMCQW010000214.1 GCA_945877045.1 Chryseobacterium gleum | reverse complement strand
AACGGGATTAATAAATAGCATTCTCGCAAGTTCTCAGCATGTCAAACAATTTATTTTTATTAATGACCATTCATCTGATAATTCTTCGGAAATAATTCAATCAAGTCTTGGGGGCTTACCTTACTTAATAGTGGATTTACCTGTTCATTTAGCAGGAAAAAAACAAGCCATCAAATTTGGAATAAATCAGGCAACCACTTCATTCATATTGACTTTAGATGCTGATGTATCATTTCACAAACATTATTTTGAGGCATTGACTCAATTGAAACCGGCTGATTTTTATATTTTACCGGTAACAATGAAACCAATAAAATTTTGGCAACATTTCCTAGAATTTGATCTAATTATTCTTCAGGCTTTAAATGCGGGTGTTAGCGGATGGTTTAGGCCGATTGTCGCTAGTGGCGCAAATTTATTATTCTCCAAATCCTGTTATGATGCTTGTTCTCGTTTAGAACTTCATGAGCATATATCAAGCGGCGACGATATCTATCTTTTGAGGGATTTTAGAAAGGCAAAAAAACGTGTTTTTCTTTCAACGGATGTGGCTCTTCAAGTAGAGACAGAAACACCTCAATCTTTGCGTGAATTCTTACATCAACGTCTTCGTTGGATTGCCAAATCGGGAAATGTCAACGATGTATTAGCGAACACAATAGCCATTTCCCAAGGAATTATTTCGGTTGTATTTTTTGGACTCCTCATTTACTTCTTTATTTCAACTAATTATGCCTTATTAGCACTGTTTTTTACTGCAAAATATTTGTTGGATCTTATTTTCTTCGCCCCTTCTTTTACACGAAATCGCCGGGCTTATTCGTTGTTGTTTTTACCATTCTATCAGTTATTTTTTCCATTTTATTATTTGTTCCTTTTAATGCTACTTCCCTTTTTCTCTCCCAAATGGAAAGGTCGCAATGCAGTAATTACAAAGCAATAGACGCCATTAGTTATATTGTGTGTAAATTTGCCGTATGCGAATTCTCATGGTTTGTTTAGGAAATATTTGTCGTTCACCCATGGCAGAAGGTTTGATGCGAAGAAAAATTTCAGAGGCGAAATTGGATTGGATAGTTGATTCAGCAGGAACAGCAAATTACCATGTGGGTTCGTCACCTGATCATAGAATGATCGAAACGGGCCATAAATTTGGCACGTCAATTCACGCTTTGAAGGGACGTCAATTTTGTGTTGACGACTTTGATAAATTTGATGTGATTTATGCCATGGACAAGTCTAATTTTTCGAATATTTTGAGCTTGGCTCAGACAGAAACTCAATTCGCAAAAGTTCGATTACTATTTGATGAGGTATTTCCTAAATCTAGTAAAGAAGTCCCAGATCCCTATTATGGAACAATGGCTGATTTCGAGTCGGTTTACCATCTTTTGGATGACCTTACAGAACAAATTAAAAACAAACTAATCAATGACAAAACCAGGTAAGTTATACTTGATTCCCAATACGCTAGGGGGAGAGTCGGTTACGGATATTATTCCTGCTGATGTAATTAAATTAGCAACATCTCTTCGCTTTTTCGCCGTTGAAGAAATTAAGTCTGCCCGAAGATTATTACGAAAAATGGACAGGGAATTTCCAATCGACGACAGCACTTTTTTTTTAATAAATAAAACAACCAAAGAGAACGATTTAATGAAAATGTTACTCGCTTTGACGCAGGGTAATAATCTGGGGATCATCTCTGAAGCTGGCTGTGCTGGTATAGCAGATCCTGGAGCTGACCTCGTTTCCTTAGCACATTCTCAAAACATTGAAGTTGTACCTTTAGTGGGTGCGTCATCTATCTTGTTAGCATTAATTGGAAGTGGTTTTTCAGGACAACATTTTACATTTCATGGTTATCTTCCAAGGGAACGAAAAGATAGAATTCGGAAAATGAAAGACATGGAAATGGACACAAGACGAAATGGGGCAACGCATATTTTTATGGATACTCCTTTTCGAAGTATGCATGTATTGGAAGATTTACTTAACGAGTGCGCTGATTCAACTCAATTGTGTGTAGCGGCAAACTTAACGACTCTTAATCAACGTATTCAAACAATGTCTGTAATTGACTGGCGCGAGAAAGCCTTTGATGTTACAAAAATTCCAGTTATATTTTTAATTGGTACAGGTCAATAATACGTGTATTTATATTGTTTTTTAATTGCGATAAAATAGATGGAAACAACATTTCAAGAACAAATTAAAGAGGGAATCCCTCAACAGATCCCAAGTTTGAAGCAATTCGATGCTACAATTAATCATGCTCCAAAACGAAAGGAAATTTTAACTGTGGAGGAAAAAAAATTGGCCTTACGAAATGCCCTGAGGTATTTTCCGAAGGAACAACATGGCGTATTGGCAAAGGAATTTTTATTGGAATTGAATACTTACGGCAGAATATACATGTATCGTTTCATGCCCGACTATAAAATGTACGCTCGCCCGATATCTGACTATCCTGGAAAATCATTGCAAGCAAAGGCAATCATGTTAATGATTCAAAATAATCTTGACCCAGCCGTAGCTCAACATCCCCACGAATTAATTACCTATGGTGGTAATGGCTCTGTGTTCCAAAATTGGATTCAGTATCGCTTAACGATGAGTTATTTGGCTGAAATGACGGATGATCAAACTTTAGTGATGTATTCTGGTCATCCAATGGGATTGTTTCCTTCGCATCCAAAAGCACCGAGGGTTGTGGTTAGCAATGGCATGATGATTCCTAATTATTCCCAACCGGATGATTTAGAAAAATACAATGCACTTGGTGTAACGCAATACGGACAAATGACAGCGGGATCTTATATGTATATTGGTCCGCAGGGCATTGTTCATGGAACTACCATAACGGTACTAAATGCGATTCGGCGTTTGTCAAAAACCAAGGATGATTTACATGGAAAATTATTCGTTACAGCGGGTTTAGGCGGAATGTCAGGTGCGCAACCAAAAGCGGGAAATATCGCTGGCGTAATTAGTGTAACGGCAGAAGTGAATGCTAAGGCAGTGCATACTCGCCACTCACAAGGTTGGGTAGACGAAGTAATTGATAATATAGGTGAATTATGTGCCCGCGTAAAAAAAGCACAGTCGAATAAGGAGGTTGTTTCTATTGCATTTCATGGAAATATTGTTGCTGTTTGGGAAGCTTTTGATGAAGCAGAAATAAAAATTGATTTAGGTTCAGATCAAACATCTTTGCATAATCCATGGGCTGGAGGATATTATCCAATAGGCTTATCTTTTGAGGCATCAAATGAGCTGATGGCATCGGATTCGATCTCTTTTAAAAGGTATGTGCAAGAAAGTTTACGTCGGCATGCCCAAGCCATAAATAAACATGCTGAGAAAGGGACTTATTTTTTCGATTATGGTAATGCTTTTTTATTGGAGGCATCGCGTGCTGGTGCCGAGGTGATGCATCAAAACAATATTGAGTTTAAATATCCATCTTATATACAAGATATTCTTGGCCCGCTTTGTTTTGATTTTGGATTTGGACCATTTCGCTGGGTATGTGCTTCAGGTAAACCGGAAGATTTAGCCAAAACGGATGCTATTGCTTCATCGGTGTTAGAAGAAATGATGCGTACAGCTCCAATGGAAATAAAAGAGCAATTAGCAGATAACATTCAATGGATCAAAGGTGCACAGGAAAA